>CASDSC010000172.1 GCA_949283215.1 uncultured Alistipes sp.
CCCTCGATGACCGATTCGATCTCAGGATGGACCATCGAAAGTTCGTGCTGAAAAAATGCGGGACGCCCAAAAATCGTATATTCACGTCCCCGCTCGAGCCGTTTCTCAATCCAGTTGATCCCCTTGAACCAAACCAGTTCGGCTGTACCTGTTCCATCCGAAACGATCGCTATAAAGCGTTTTTTACCCCCTTCACCCGCATGACGAAACCCTTCGATCCGGGCCCGGATCTGTACGTAAGCCGTCTGATCGTCGCGAACTTCGGCGATTTTATAGGTCCGTGTGCGATCGAGATAACGAAATGGAAAGTAATACAACAGATCACCGATCGTACGGATACCCAGTTCCCGGTCAAGCAACAGCGCCCGCCGTTCACCCACACCCGTAAGGAATTTGATATCCCTATTAAATAGCTCGTTCATCGGGTTAAAGATAACGAAAATAACAATCGATGCAGTGCTGATCCCTGCGTTGCCCAGCAATTACAACAATTTCCTCAGGAAAACATCGTGTGAACACGCCATAATCTCAACGAAAGTTTTATCTTTGTTTACTGTATGCCGGACACAGAACAGGTACTTTCCCCATGAGGTCAACGGCAATCCAAATCTACATAAAACATTATGAATCTATTTTGCGCTTCACTTACGCAATATACGCGCCGGCATACGGTCGAGGTCCGGGTAGGTGCCGTGCGACTCGGTGGGGAAAACCCCATCCGACTCCAATCGATGACCAATACCGACACCGATGACACCGCCGCTTCGGCCGCTCAGATCATCCGGATCGTCAGGGCCGGCGGCGAAATCGTACGTCTCACCACCCAGGGTCGGCGTGAAGCTCGCAATCTGACATCGATCAAACAGGAACTCGCCGCGCAAGGATTCGGGGCCGTTCCTCTGGTGGCCGACGTCCATTTCAATCCGGCCGTCGCACTCGAAGCGGCCGCAACGGCCGATAAGGTGCGAATCAATCCCGGCAACTGGGGGGATGACATGGACCGATTCCGCGAACTGATCGCCCGCTGCCGTAAACGCGGCGTGGCCCTGCGTATCGGGGTCAATCACGGCTCGCTATCCCCACGCATGATGGAACAATATGGCGATACCCCGGAAGGAATGGTCGCCTCGGCCATGGAGTTCCTGAGAATCTGCAAAGAAGAAAAGTTCGACCAAGTGGTACTCTCCATGAAATCGAGCAATGTCCGCGTGATGGTCTATGCATACCGCATGCTCGTCGCCGCTATGGAAGCCGAAGCTATGCACTATCCGCTCCATCTGGGCGTTACCGAAGCGGGTGACGGCGAAGACGGTCGAATCAAATCGGCGGTAGGCATCGGCACCCTTCTGGCTGACGGCATCGGAGACACAATCCGCGTCTCGTTGACCGAAGCTCCCGAGCATGAAATTGCCGTAGCCCGCAAACTGGCCACCTACTTCGCACGAAGAGACCAACACACTCCCATCGAACCCATACCCGACCCATCCGAATATTCACCTTATGAATATCGCAGACGGACAACCGATCCCGTAGGCCGTATCGGCGGAGATAATCCCCCGTTGATCGCCTCTGAATTGACCCAGGTCGAACAGGATGCCATTACCGAGGGACGTATCGTACTGCTCGACACCTCCAATCGCAACGGTATAGCCGACCAACGGGCCCAATTGCTACGAATGATGGCTGCTGGAGACCGCCGCCCGGTCATTTTACGTCGTAAATATAAAGAAACAGACCTCGAGACTTTGCAGGTCAAAGCAGCGGCCGATCTCGGCGCACTGCTGATCGACGGCTTCGGTGACGGCATCTGGATCGAAAACAACGGACCGATCGCTCAAGCTGATATCGACGCCCTTTCACTCGGCATTTTACAAGCCGCCCGCATCCGCATATCAAAAACCGAATACATCGCCTGCCCGGGATGCGGCAGAACATTATACGATCTACAGGCAACCCTGCAGAAAATCAAAGCCCACACGGGGCATCTCAAAGGGCTGAAAATCGGCGTAATGGGGTGTATCGTCAACGGACCCGGCGAAATGGCTGATGCCGATTACGGGTACGTCGGAGCCGGACCGGGACGCATCACGCTGTATCGGGGTCGCGAGATTGTAGAGCGCAACCTCCCTGAAAGCGAAGCGCTTGACCGATTGACCGAATTGATCCGAAACGACGGGAAATGGCAGGATTAACACACCGTCCGTTCCCGGGGTCGACCTCAATAACCCGCAATATACAAAATCACAGGCAATGCGAATCGGATGCCTGACTCCAGAGCTCACGTGAAGCGATTCCCGTAAGATTTTTTGTCACGGCTATTGCAATCGGTCCTCTTTTTCGCAATTTTGCCGAAAAATGGAGCTGCCGTAATGGTCTCTAGCTTATTACCGACTATGGATATCCTCCCGCTCGCCTACTTAGGCAACATACAATACTTCTCAAAACTGGTCACCGGCCAGGCCGTGATCGACCTCTATGAGCATTATGTCAAACAGAGTTGCCGCAACCGATGCGAAATATTAGGGACAAACGGGCCGATCACCCTCACGGTCAATGTCGCCAAACAAAGCGGAACAAAACAACTTGTGCGTGACGTCAAAATCGACTACTCGAAACGATGGCAGCATCTACACTGGATCTCGCTGATTTCGGGATACAAGAGTTCTCCTTATTTCGATCATTATGCAGATCGTCTGGCTCCGTTTTACGAACGGCATTGGACGTTTTTGGCAGATTATGACATCGAATTGACGCACGTCTTACTCGATGCGCTACATTGCAATGTCCCGATACGTTTCACCGAACAATATGCCGTTCCCAATGCCGACGACCGCGACTACCGGTTGAGTCTATCGTCGAAACCCAGGCTGAACCGCCCCGATCCGACATTCTCCCCTTACCCTTATTATCAAGTCTTTTCTGAAAAAATACCTTTTACGCCGAACCTTTCGGTGATTGACCTACTGTTTTGCGAAGGCCCAGGCGCACTCGACATCATCAAAAATTCGATCCGTCCTGCCATCCTTCCAAGCACTGAAAACGAAATCCCGTAATGTCGGCGTTACGGAATTCAAAACACCTACCGGGTCATATTGAATGTTAGTCAGAATTCTCCTCTGGTAATCAATGGAATCCATCCAAACACAAAGCCGGCACGAAAAAAAATTCGTACCGGCTTAGAGACGGCATTGCAGAATTTACGGGATATCTGCCGAACCGAGCCCGAGATCATTAGGGAGGAAGAGATGGGGACCCAGTGTGCCGCAAGCGACTCTTTATTCAAGTAAGTGTGTAGTGCAGTATTTCCTGTACGCGTCGCCCGTACCAGAATTCATAGTTTGAAAATAAGCTATTTTCGACAAATCACAGCACCCACGCCCCATGAATTTGAGCTTAAAGCCGCCGAACCTGCCATTTTCGCGGTTGAAGCGGGCCACTTGTATCAGAATCTAAATCAGATCATGAAGTCTACATGCCAAAAATCGAAACGCCTGCTTTATACAGAGATCGGCTCTTCCATGGAGTCTATACCCACTGCAATCTCTCTACATCTTTCTAAATCGGCAACACGTTTCAGTCCCCTACGGAAGAGACATATATGCAATAGCCGGTCCGGTCAATTGGCATCGAATAGCTCCCGGGATCCACTATTGACAATATTGATGAGGGTTTGATCGGAGACAGTCCCCGAACGCACCTCTATGATATTCATACCGTCGTTCAAGGGGATCCCATCCCACCGGAAAATACCATGATCACCCTGACGGACTCCTTGCGACTGCCCGTTCACGAAAAGCTCTGTCTCGGGCTGATTCGAATAGGCCTTAATATTCTGTACCGGATTGTCGCGTTCGATCCACCGACGTTCGGCTACATACACGAACGGGTCCGTATGATTCCAATTCGCCTTATACAGATAATAGGCATCCTTACGGTATTTGCGGTCAAAGGTCACAATCCCATGATCGTCGATCCCATTGCCTTCACCCCACGTATAGCCGGCGGCTCCGTGATCGAACATGTTGTTCACGAATACCCCCCAGAAAAAGGCCGAGTCACTGGTATTTTTCACATATTGTTCATGAAGATGCGTCTGCCAATTCTCCGGATGCCAATTGCTGTTGTACTGCGGCTTGACGATCGAATCCTGCTGATGATAGATCGACGCACCCGCTCCATAACTGATTCCGGATTTAAGCATCCGCCAACTTTTTCTCAATTGCGCCATCCAAACCACGATATCGTCCGGTGTACCCTCTCGCCACCCGAAAATATGATCCCAACAAATCAGGTCCGTCACGAAATTAATCTCCCCATCCTGATTGCTCGCCCCCACCGTCAACCGTGACGGGTCCTCCTGTTTGGATAGAAAATTAAGTTCCTTGATAAGCGGCGTCGGATCGTCTCCACGCAGGGTGAGGTCTGAAAAAATCCCCCACATGGCAATCGACGGATGGTTGTACTGCTGACGGATCATCTCGATCAGCTGTTGCCGCGCATTGTCATGGAACGCCGAGGTCCGAACATAAGCCCGGTCCGTCAAATAGAACGGCCCTACAAAAGGAATGTCTGACCAGACAATTATACCTTTCCGGTCGCATAAATCATAAAAATCCGAAGAATGGGGATAGGCCATCACTCGGATGGCATTCGCTCCCATTTCTGTAATCAGATCGACATCTTCACTCATCTGATAATAGGTGATCGCATTCCCCGCACCCGCACGATCCTGATATGCATATACGCCTCGGAGCGGATATGGATGCCCATTCAGCATAAAACCTTTGTCAGGATCGACTCGAAATGTACGGAATCCTGTCCGCACAAAAACCGAATCGCAAAGACGATCCTCCTCGTAAATCCGGATAATGAAATCATACAAGAACGGATTATGCTCACCTTGCCAGAGCGTAGGGTCATGCAGGGTAAACGGAACCCTGGCTGTATTCCCGTCGAGCGGGTCGAGCTTAAGTCTTTGCACATGAGCGGTAACTGTCTCTTTCCCTGGGGCCGAAATATCAAGCTGAATACGCAATGGGCGCTCTGCAGCCCCTTCGATCCGGATACGGGCCTCGCCTTCCACCACTTCATCCGTTACCCGATGTTGGTCGATATATACTCCATCAGAGCCATAATCGGTCAAAGCCACATGTACCGGATCGGCCACGATCAATTCGACACTACGGAACAATCCTCCGTACGAATTGAGATTGCCGGCCGTGGGCAGCACATCCATTTGGGGAGCATTATTGACGATCAGCCACAACGCATTAGCCTCGCCAAAACGTACATACCGGGTAATATCAACCGTAAATGACGTATATCCCCCACGGTGTTCCGTAACATGGGTACCGTTGACCAACACACTGCCGATACTGTTCGCGCCGTTCACCCGAAGGTAGATCTCTTTGGCGGCCCACTCCTTGGGCAGAACGATCTCCTTGATATAATGACCAATGCCTCGGAAATAATCTTTCTTGCCGCTCAATGCATCCTGATTCCATGTATGAGGCAGATTGACCTTCACGGCCCGGTCACTGCTTCCTTCCGTATCGCTGAAAAAATCCCAGTTGCGATTGAGTTTAAAAACCTCCTTGGCCTGACCCGGCAAACCAAAAGATAAGGCGAGAAGAATGGCTATCAGGTATTTTTTCATAATCCGACGTCTTTTTCAACATTTGGGTACCTCTCCCACGGTAAATTGCACAAACCTTGCCGATTGTCCCCGTTTCGCTATCTTTGCACGGTTTCGGCCCTGCCCGGCACATGGACAAAGTTAAATAGAAAACGAAATAAATCACTATATTCGTACAAATTAAACGTATCGATGAACGGATTGGATGTCATTCTCGGATTACCGCTTCTATATGCCCTCTACACGGGATTCAAGGAGGGGGTGATCGTACAGTTGGGGGGAATTGCGGGATTGGTGCTCGGAGTGTGGTTTGCCTTCCGATACGGCACGGCACTCGGGTCATGGCTCGGAATCGATCCGGAATATGCTACGGCCGCCGGATTTTTACTGATCGTGCTGGGTGTATTGCTGGTTATCGCACTGTTCAGCCGTCTGCTGCGCGGAATGTTTCACATCGCCGGACTGGGCACCCTCGACCGTATCGGAGGAGTTGTGCTGTCGGTCGCCAAAACGGCTCTGATCCTGAGCATTCTGCTCAGCGGATTCGACGCTCTGAACCGCCAAGCAGGTTGGGTAAAACAAGAGTCCATTGACCGGTCAATCCTGTATCGTCCGATTGACGATGTTTCCGATCTGGTCTTTCCCTATCTGGTGGATCTGAAAGACCGTGTCTATGATGCGAATAACTGAGACAACAATGACACAAACGGCCATAGTCACCAAAAGTACGGGCAGTTGGTACACTCTTTCCGACTCTGTGACGGGATCACAGATCGAAGCACGTATCCGAGGGCGCATGCGTCTCCGCGGAAGCCGTTCGACAAACCCTGTCGTGGTAGGCGATTTGGTCGATTACGAGATCGACGACACGGGGGTCCCAGCCATCACGTGTGTACACCCTCGCCGCAACTACATGATCCGTCGTTCACCCAACCTCTCCCGGGAGTCGCATATCATAGCCGCGAACATCGATCAGGCACTGCTGGTAGTGACACTCGACTTCCCCGTAACTAACTGCGAATTTATCGACCGTTTTCTGGTGACAGCCGAAGCTTATAAAATCCCGGTCACGATCGTTCTCAACAAATGCGATCTCTATACCGAGGCTTACCACGAACAACTCGCCGTTTTTCTGCAGACATACGAACAGGCAGGTTATCCGGTGCTGACGATATCGGCCCACCGGGCAGCCGATGTCGACACGATCCGCACTTTATTGCAGGGAAAAACCACGCTTGTGTCGGGTAATTCGGGTGTCGGCAAATCGACGCTGATCCGTGCTGTCGAGCCAACGGCCGAACCGCGTACGGGCGACATATCGGAAGCCACAGGCAAAGGCCGGCATACGACCACGTTTTCGCAGATGTATCCGATCGCGGGCGGAGGGTATATCATTGATACCCCGGGTATCAAGGGATTCGGACTGATCGACATTGCCCCCGAAGAGGTATGCCGATACTTCCCCGACCTGTTCCGATACGCTCCCGATTGTCAGTTTTATAATTGTACGCACACTCACGAACCCCGTTGCGCCGTCCTCGAGGCGGTCGCCCGCGGAGAGATCGGCGAGAGTCGTTACATCAGTTATCTGAAGATCCTGGATGAAGACAGCAAATACAGAAAATAACCGACTCGAGTGGCTGCTGCCACGGATCGAGTATCTGTCCGGCTTCATGACCGACGAGCGGAATGCCGTGTTGCGTGAGGTATTGGCCCGACGCACACGCTATATGACTCTCTGCACCGAAAACACATTTCACTCGCAGAATGCCAGCGCCCTGGTACGCAACTGCGAAGCCTTCGGCATACAGGATATCCATGCCGTCGAGTCGCTCTGTTCGTTCGCACCCCACGTACGAATTGCCCGCGGGACCGATCAATGGATCGACATCCACAAATACCCGTCGACGACCGAACTGATCGCGGCCCTTCGCAGAGCAAACTATCGTATCGTGGCCACTTCACCCCACGCCGAGGGAACAACCCCCGAAACGTTCGACGTCAACCGCGGCCCCTTTGCCCTGGTATTCGGAACAGAACATGCTGGAATCAGCGAGGAGATGATGGCGGCTGCCGATGAATACATTCTCATCCCCATGTGCGGTTTCGTCGAGAGTCTCAATGTATCGGCCTCCGCTGCCATTCTACTTTATCAGCTATCGCAACGCATACGCAATTCTACGGTACAATGGACACTGAACGAACTCGAAAAAGCCGAGACACTGTTCCGGTGGATGATGAACACGGTGCGCGATGCGGACAACATCCTGCTACGATTCGAGCAAGATCGTAACCCACAGGCCGATTAGCATATAGCATGACCTATTAATGATCATCCGGAATTCACTCCCATGCTACTCGGGCCCGGGGTACCATGAAAGATACATCGCAGTCTTCGTCGTCCCCCGACATTTGAGGGCTTTTTTGTAATTTTGTCGAAGCAAAAAACATAATCCGACCTATAAAAACACAGCTATGGAACTGTTGCGCAAATTGTTTCTCTCACATGTCGGACAAACCTCCGACGCTCCGCTGATGATCGAAGTCGAACGTGCCGAAGGCGTATTCCTGTACGGCCCCGAAGGACAACGCTATTTCGATCTGGTCTCGGGGGTCTCGGTCAGCAACGTCGGTCACTCCAATCCACAGGTCGTCGACGCCGTATGCCGGCAAGCCCGCGACTATATGCACCTGATGGTTTACGGAGAAATGATCGAACGTCCGCAGGTTGAATATGCCACACGTCTGACCTCGTTGCTCCCGGATTCGCTCCAATCAGTCTATTTCGTCAACTCAGGAAGCGAAGCAATCGAAGGGGCACTGAAACTGGCCAAACGATACACCGGACGGCCTCATATCGTCGCTTTCCGTAATGCATATCACGGCAGCACCCACGGCTCATTGAGCGTAATGGGCGGCGAAGAGTTCCGCCAGGCTTTCCGCCCCCTATTGCCCGGCAGTCGACATATCGGATTCAATGAAACAAACGAACTGGATACCATCGACGAAACCGTGGCTTGTGTATTGGTCGAACCCGTACAGGGCGAAGGAGGTATCCGGACTCCGGCCCCCGGATTTCTCGAAGCCCTGCGCGCACGGTGCAACGAAACAGGGTCCCTGCTCATATTCGACGAGATTCAGACCGGAATGGGCCGTACAGGGCATCTGTTCGCTTTCCAGAAATACGGCGTTGTACCCGACATTTTGTGTGTGGCCAAGGCTTTCGGAGGCGGAATGCCCCTCGGCGGGTTCATCGCATCGCACCAGATCATGGATTGTCTGAAAACAAATCCCGTCCTCGGACATATCACCACATTCGGCGGTCACCCGGTTTGTTGCGCAGCCGGTCTCGCTGCACTCAATTTCCTGCTGGAACATCGTATCATCGAACAAGTTGAAGCCAAAGCCGCAATTTACCGCGAAATCGTCGGCGCACACCCCCTGGTGCGCGAAATTCGGGGTAGCGGGCTGATCCTGGCCGTTGAATTGGGAGATCCCGAACTGGTTCAACGCGTACTCCAGGCTCTACCGGAGGCCGGTGCCATAGGAGATCTTTTTCTGTTCTGCGATACCGCTTTCCGAATCGCACCTCCCCTCATTATCACGGAAGAAGAGGTACGTGAATCGGCAAAGATCGTCACTGGAGTGCTCGACAGCCTTATGTAAACCCAACGACAAAAATACCCGAGAAACAATCTCTGCATAAAAATAAGGGGCGATGCCATAATGCAACCGTCCCTTACTTATATACAGAGGTATGACCTACACAATAATCAATAGAATCAAATAGTCTATTTCAACCGATTCAGATAACTCGGTTCAAGCACAGGCATCGCACCATGCTGAGTACATACGAATGCTGACACATCAACGGCCAACCGATGCGCCTCAGGAACCGGCAAACCCTGCAAATAGGCCGCTGTAAAGGCTGCTGTAAACGAATCGCCAGCACCTACTGTATCGGCAACCTCTACATGAGGTGTCGGCAAATAGGATGTTTCCGCCGATGTGAACACATAACTGCCCGTCGCCCCTTTAGTCAACACGACGATTTGCAAATTGTAACGCCGCATCACTTCGCGACACACGCTCTCCTCATCTCCAGCAATACCAAGTAAACGACCCAGAACAACAACCTCTTCATCATTGATCTTGAGCATCCCGGCCTGTTCAAGAGACTCACGAATCAGAATCTCATCATAATACGATTGGCGCAGGTTGATATCGAAGATCCGCAAACTGTCTGCCGGCATCGCCGATAGAAACCTCCGGATCGTATCGCGAGAAACTGAATTACGTTGCGCCAAAGAGCCAAAACATGCTGCTCGTGCCGACTTTGCCAATTCAGACATCTGAGATGTGAACGGAATATTATCCCACGCGGTCCCTTCACAGATCTCATACTGGGGAATACCCTCGCCGGTCAAGGTAACCTGCACAGTACCCGTCGGATTAGCCGTCCGTTCGATCAAATAACGCAACCTTTTCTCATCGAACCGCGCCAGCAACTCATCTCCGAGCCCGTCACACCCAACGGCACTCACAACATAACCTTCATACCCGAATTGCGAAATATGATACGCAAAATTGGCGGGAGCCCCACCCGGCACCTTACGGGTCGGAAACACATCCCAAAGAACCTCCCCGATACCTACGATAATATTGTTTTTCACGATCTTTTAATGTTATTTCAAATTAAACCTCAAAGCCCGAGCTCCGTCTCGATCTGTTCGAGCGTTTTTCCCTTGGTCTCAGGAATCCACACCTTGACAAACACCAATGCGACAAGACTCAATAGTGCAAAAATCCCAAACAACCACTCCATCCCCGCCAAACTGATGATAGGCGTAAACTGGACCGTAAGGAACGTACACGCCCAACTCACGGCTGTCGAAAACGACATAGCCAATGCCTTGATGCGTGTGGGATAGATTTCTGATATAACCACCCACATCACCGGAGAGAACGATGCTGCAAAGAAAGCAATATATATCAATACTGCAACCAATACAGCCAAATGATTCTGTACGGGAAGCATAAACTGCCAGGTCAGAAAACCCAACGACACAACCATCCCCACGGCACCCCACAACAACAAACTTTTGCGACCCGCACGGTCAACCAACCACAAGGCCACAATGGTCATCAAGAAATTGACCAGCCCCACAAGCATCGCATTGGCTAGAGCCGTATCACCTCCTACGCCTGCTGCTTGAAAAATATCGGGGGCAAACATGATCACCGCATTAATACCGGTAATTTGTTGCAAACCGGCCAACAGCGTCCCGATCAACACGATTCGTCCGATCGAACCCCGGAACAACTCACTGAAACGCACCTTCTCACGCGTCTTCTCCTCACGCAACGAACCCTCAATCTCTGCCATGTCATGCTGTACAAATTCCTCGCCTCCGATTCGACGCATCACCGACTTGGCTTCCTCACGAAAACCGTGCGCATACAACCAGCGAGGACTCTCAGGGAACGAAATACAAAGGAAGATCAAATAAATAACTCCGAACAACGCAGGAACTGCCAACATATAACGCCAACTATTGGGCCCCAAATCGATCAACAGATAATCAAATACATAGGCCAACAGTATACCGATCGTAATGGCAAACTGATTGAACGAAACAAGACGTCCTCGACGAGCTGCCGGAGATATTTCCGAAATATACATCGGAGCGACCACTGACGTGGCCCCGACAGCCAAACCTGTCGTCAGACGGAAAAAATCGAGCAAAACGACCGATGATGCCGTCGCGCAACCAAGAGCCGAAATAATGTACATCACGGCCGTAACCAACATGACACGCCGGCGTCCATACCGGTCGGCAAACCGACCGGTAAACAACGCTCCAAGCAAACACCCGACGGTCATAATGGCCGCAACGGTACCCAAGCCCCCATCCGTCAAACTAAAACCCTCCTTGATCATATTCGTAGCCCCGGCTATTCCGCCCATATTGAGGCCAAACATCAAACCGCCGTTCACGGCGACAAATGTCATCCAATAGAGATATCGATTGCTATGCATAACTGGTACAATTTATTTAAGGGCATATACATCCAGCTGTTTAACAACTACTGGAGCTCCTGCTGCCTTCACTGTTAAAGTATTGTATGGGGATGTCGGGAAAATGAGATTGGTCGAAACGGTACGCCCCTCATTAATGAAACACTCCATCGAAGCACGATCGATCAACAAACGTACCTTGTAGTGCCCGGCAGGCGTTAATGGTGCCTCAATCACTTTAGTGAAATTACCGACATGTTCTGCCTTGCCGCTCTGCGCATGGTCGATTCCGAGGCGAGCCGTGTTCAGGTCAAAATGAAGATCGATGTGTTCTCCTTCTGCATTCGACAACACGAGATCGAAACCAGACGCCGACGAGGGTACAACTGAAAGTTCAAGTTCATAAGCCCCATCGTTGACAGACATCAGTTCATCGATCCGATACACAGTATCGACAGTTACGTCCTTTTGCGAAAGCTGCGGCACACGCATCTGCTCCAGCTCACGGACCGGATAACTGGACAATACAAGCTGATGGCCATCAGATACAAGCGACAATTCGCGCGGAACAGTCATTGCGTTACGGAAGTTACATGTTGGCGTCAAGTTGCCGTACTCCCAATTACACATCCATCCGATAAATAACCGACGCCCATCCGAAGCCGGAACATCGTTCCATGTCACCCCGGCATAATTAGCCCGTCCATGATCGATCCACAGCGGATATGACCGCGGATCGGCCCGGAACGTACGACCGTCGAAATCGCCGATGAAATATTGCGTCGCACTGCCTCCATTAGGCCCGTCATTAAGACTCACGAGCATCACCCATTTAGTTCGCCCGTCAGGAGTTTGCAGCGGGAAGAGATCCGGGCATTCCCATACACTGCCGTGCGCTCCAAGGCCTTCGCCGAATTCACTCTGTTTGGTCCAGGTTTTGAGATCGGGTGAACCGTAGATCGATACCGTCTGCGTCGTGGCCAGTACCATCACCCATTGACGTGAAGTCGCATGCCAAAAGACTTTCGGATCGCGGAAATCGCGGTAAGCCGCATCGACCAGCACTGGATTGTGCGCATATTTCGTAAAGGTCCGTCCGCCGTCAGTACTATATGCGATACACTGTGTCTGCATCCGTCCATCCGAGGTATAGATCGCAACAATTGCCCCGGCCCCAAAGCCCGCTGTATTATCATGATCGACCACCGCACTGCCCGAAAAGATCGTGCCAAGCGAATCGGGTGCCAAGGCAACCGGCAGATACTCCCAATGACGAAGATCGCGCGATACGGCATGACCCCAATGCATATTACCCCATGTCGATCCGTACGGGTTATGCTGATAATAAAGATGATACTCTCCATCTTTATAAACCATACCGTTCGGATCGTTCATCCAACCATACGGAGGCGAAAAATGATAAAGCGGACGATACGGTTCGGCGTACTCGTAATCGAACGTCGCCGCCGGAGTAATCCGCCCCGGACCCGGATTATCCTTCTCGAACAACGCGAAAACCAACGAAACCGATGTCGCATCATATCGATCGATCGGTATCGGCAGCCAATAAACCGGCTCACCCCGTGCAATGCGAATATTCATAGGAGCTCCGGCAACACGGCCATCGACCTTCAGCTGCACACGCATCTCAGGCGCATTATCATCGATCGGAACCAACAAATAAGGCTGATCCGTTTCGAAAGTAAGTTCATAATTTTCGATCACGCCGCTCTTGTCGCGATTACTCAACTCAATTTGGTCCACCAAGATATGCCCCCAGCCACCACGCTGATTGTCGACAATCCGGATCACAGCCTGTTCTCCACGCAGATCGCGTACATCCCAACTCAAACGCATCAACCGTTCACTCTCTGCAGGCGAGTGTGCGATCCGCACCGCTGAATCACCTACGACCAACTCCATATATACATCTTCACCTTTGCCACCCCCGATCAGGAAATTGACATAATCACGCTCCACTACAAACGAAGGAGAAACAAGCATCCCGCGTGTATCGTCTCCTCCATAATAACTGTTAGCCAATCGAGATCCTTCGAAACCACTGACATCCATCTGGGCCTCAAGGGTACCCCTTGCCGGTGCCGAGCCAAATGCTTCGCCCTCGACCTGCCATGTACCATAATTGTCTCCCTCGAAATCGGCTAACACAATATCAGATTGCCGAAGGCAACCGACGCCGGTACCGAACACGGACAACAACAGCAAAAAATAAAAATAATGTCTTTTCATAGGTATTTTAGGTTTAGCGGTTAGTCTGAGACATACATGCTATTTTCAGATGCACATCTTGTATAGCAAAAGTAGACCCCGCAAGGAAATCGCCCTACGACAAATGTTGCAAAAACATGCAATTTTGATACATCAACCAGCCCGAGAATGATGCAAAACCGTCTTTTGTCTCACACTGCAAGGACTTAACAAATTGAGAACAACCTCATCTGACTACATAACCAATCTAATCCACACGCCCTATTAACTCGCAAGAAAATAGGCAAAAAAATGGACAGAGAAACCATTTCCTCGTTATCTTTGAAGAAGATAAGATTTGACCCAGCACAGACAAACCTGAACGGTGCGTTTTCATTTGACTCTTCAACCTCCTTCCATAATATTGGAGGGGTAATTTTGACAAAAAATCTAATACTCACCCTACACATATAGCTCAATGTATTTTGTCTTAAACATACCAGTATGAAAAAACTACTACTTCTCACCTTCCTACTGACTGGGATCATCTGCACATCTTGCCGCACTCAGTCGGGACAAAACGTCACCCAAAAAGAAATCGCCCAGGCGTCTTCATGCTACAAACCGGGGTAATTGACACGTACACGCCTTATTCGGTCATCGGAGGCAAACCCGCTTTGGAGGAGATGGCTCAACTTCCACAGGCCGATTTACCTTTTGACATAAACGATATCCATATCGAAATCAATGACCGTGGTTGTGCTATCGAGGTACCGCTAGACGAGAATGAACAATTATATGGATTCGGCCTCCAATTCGGCTCATTCACGCAACGAGGATTGCGCAAACAACCGATCGTCAATGACAATTCTTTGAAAGACCTGGGGTATTCTCACGCACCTGAAACTTTCTATGTATCGACAAAAGGATACGGAATTATTGTCAATACGGCCCGTTATACAACATTTCTGTGCGGCTCGAACAAAAAACTCCAACAAGCAGAACAATTGGCGGGAACAGGTTCCAGCAAGGTGGCAACATCCACAGAGGAACTGTACCAAAACCGGGAGAATAGCGACAAAGTATATATCGACGTACCGGGCGCCAAAGGAATCGAGATAATGGTACTTACCGGACCTTCGTTGCAGGACGTAGTCAAACGGTACAATCTTCTCTCGGGCGGCGGATGTCTGCCACCGATGTGGGGACTTGGATTCAAATACCGCGTCAAGGGCGATGCCTCACAAGAGGATGTCTTGCAATACGCCAGATATTTTCGAGAAAACAATATCCCTTGCGACATCCTCGGACTCGAACCCGGATGGCAAACAGCCACTTATTCATGCTCCTACGTATGGAACAAAGAGCGTTTCCCCGACCACAAAGCCATGATCGACCAACTTAAGAAAGAGGGGTTCAAAGTCAACTTATGGGAACACGCATATATACATCCGTCTTCACCGATTCGGGCTGCAATGACTCCCTATTCCGGCGATTTTCTCGTATGGAACGGGCTCGTCCCGGATTTCCTGATGCCCGAAGCCCGCGAAATATTCACCAACTACCATCGGGGATTGATCGAAGAGGGTATATCCGGATTTAAACTCGACGAATGCGACAACTCAAACATCGGAACCGGTTCGGCTACCTGGTGTTTCCCTGATATGACCCAGTTCCCCTCGGGAATCGACGGCGAACAAATGCACCAGATGTACGGCTCGCTATACATCAATACCGTTGACGATATATACCGCGACATGAACCTCCGGACCTACCACAACTATCGAGGATCAGGACTGTTCATGTCCTATATGGGCGGCGTACTCTACAGCGACATGTACAAACACAAAGATTATATCCAGGCATTATGTACCCAGGCATTCGGAGGTCTCCTATGGTGTCCCGAGGTACGCGAAGCAAGTTCGGAAGTCGATTTCTTCCACCGACTCCAAACCGTATTGCTCTCCCCGATGGCCATGGTGAATGCCTGGTATTTGCGTTACGCTCCCTGGTTGCAATTCGACTACGACAAAAATGGCGAAGGGATTTTCCTGCCCGAAGCTAAACAGTACGAAGATTATACAAGAACGCTGATCAACATGCGTATGCAACTCGTCCCTTATCTGTATAACGCTTTCTACGCCTACCGCTCGGAAGGGACGCCCCCATTTAGGCCCCTGGTGATGGATTACCCTGAAGATGAAAGAGTAATGGGCATTGACAACCAGTATATGATCGGAGAAGGTTTAATGGCAGCCCCACTCAGCGACAACGAAAATACAAGGATCGTATATTTCCCCGAAGGAACATGGTATAATTTCTATACCAACGAAAAGTACGAAGGAAATAATGAATACGAGATTAACACCCCGTTCGACCAATTACCACTTTATGTCAAAGAGGGTACACTGTTACCGTTGGCCGAACCGGTTCCTGCCATCAATGAGGAGACCACATTCAAATTGCACTGCAAAGTGTATGGAACTTCTAATGCCACATGCCAGTTGTTCGAAGATGACGGAGTTACCTATGACTTCGAAAAAGGGAAATACAATCTCGTAACATTGACTGCCGCCAATGGGAAGGTAGACTTATCTCGGGATGGGGATTACAATCTGAACCGATATGAAATTGCAGACTGCGAATTCATAAAATAAACGTCCGAAGGGAACCCGACTGCTTTTTATACAACCCCACGCCTCATCCTATGGAAATGAGGCGTGGGGTAATATCTTTAATATATCCTTAAAAAAACGCATTCCACGGCATCATAGCTTATGATTTTTCCTCTTACATGGAATATACGGAACATTCGGGCTATGAAATGCGACCAGAGAATACTTTATAGCAATATTAATCTACCCTCCTTTGGCCTTTTACAAAGGCGATTCGTAACAATTGACTTAACTTTCATTATAAGCACTTAGGGTCGTACCATAATTACTACCCGATAAAATAGAATATCCTGATACCTGCAGAAGCCAATTAAAACCGACACACGCCCCATATTCTGGGAATTGCCTCATATACCAACCTAAAAGCTAATCCGTATTACGCCAAAATGACAAGAAGTGCTTTGATCAGATACCCATCACCGAAAACCCGCTGGGACAAGTTGCTCTTCATCACAGGTAGCGGAACACTATTCATCCCTTCGTTGCAGATAGAATACTCGATTTTCTCACCTGACTTGCGGGCCTCGATTACGTGTGTCGATTCCTCAAACTAAAGATCTCGATCTTCGGCCAAATCATCCCAATATTAGGCAATACGCCCCGTATCACAGGTTTTTCAATTACCTACTACTGGAGCTTGTAATACCCCCTCTGCACAGACATTATTGACTCTAATTTTCTTTCTCCTCCTTATCGGCTTGCATGTCTGGAATGGGTTTGGGCAGATCGGCAGCCGCATCTCCCATTTGCTCTAAATAAGCATCGTACATATCGAGTATCCATGCGTCGTTCTCTTCGGCTTCTTTTTTGTGAACCTTACCTTCAGAGCCCTTGAACCACTTCTTGCAAAAATCCTGCAGTCCGGGATACTTGTCTTTCATCAATACCGAATTGACCAGCATATAGGGGTAGACAATCCCTTCGGGGTCGTTGTGGAAGCGAACGCCGTAGTTGGTCTGGAGAGATCGGCTCATCCCGTTTATGCCTGATGCAACCCATATTTTCCACCAGTAGGTCGTGGCATTTTTCCCCACCTTATCCACACAGAACAACCGCTGTATCGTATTGTAACGACTCGCAAAATTGGGCCTGGCAAGCGGAAGAGATTCCCAACGAAGACCGTCCGGATGATTTTCAGTCGTCTCGACATAGTCAATACTAACAACATCGTCGGCCGTATATTCAATCGGTTCCTTGCCGTCGGGTGTTTTGGTGACTTTGAATGAAAAGTTCTCTTTCTTGAACATAGAATTTTCTGCGTGCCATCCCCGATGAACATAACAATCGACCTTTTCACCCGACTTGAGGGTAACGATCACGTGATCTGATTCGGTATCTTCCGGATCTTTGGCTTCTACTCGAGAAATCGTGCCCAGAGCAGCAAACAGAACTGAAATACATAGTAATAAATGTCTCATAATTATCTCACGTTAGTTGTTAAATTATTTATCTCTTTGGGGATTATATGCTTCAAGCATCAGGATGGTTTTACTGCGATTCTTGTTGCCGGATTGGAGAATATGTTCAGCCAATTCGGGATCATCCGAAATGTAGGCTGCAATCCGTTCGCGGAAAACATTCTTGGCATTCCGACTGGCTGACCCGACATTGTGGAATTCATTGTCACCCGTTTTTCGCAAATAGTAAGCTGTTCGTGACCGGCTGAAATAGCGATGTTTCACCCATACCTCTATACCTCCGTTGTCGTCGACACCATAACCTTTTTGCGAGTAGACGCAAGCACAGATCTGCGGTGTTTCTAAATAAACCCACAGCCATCCGATTCCCGGGGCAGGAATAAATTTACGCAGATATTCGGGCGATGCAACGTGCCAACAAACAATCGAATCGATCTCCTCGAAAACATAGACCTCCTTACTCTTATCTTTGTAGAATGCACGTCGCAGAAGTTTGACATTCTGCGAATGTTTGGGTATCTCAAGCCGGTCCTTCTCAGCACACTCAATCACGCGGCCGTCTTTCAGGTAAATCCGTCCCTGTACTAATGATGCCGCCTGCGCTGCAATGACCGCCATCGTACACATCAGTGTTAACAGTACAATCCGTTTATTCATCCGTAATCTTATTTGTTTAACATTTTAAATGTCTTCAAAGATACGAAATAACTCAAATTATCAGACGGGTGTCAAATCCCAAATAACGGCAACTCTTTTCGGGATATGATACACACATTAAGCCAAGGAGCTCTGTTGGGCCTAACGGGCGAATTTTGCCTGCGTGGAAGTGTTGTCTGTCGGATGCAGAAAATTCCCGATACCGCCCTTTGGTGAGGTAAAAAAAG
>CASDSC010000173.1 GCA_949283215.1 uncultured Alistipes sp.
CTCAGAACAACCGCTCCTGTTAGAATCAATTTTTTCATACAATCCAGATGTAATAAATACATTAGAAACTTATCCTATTTGACTCAAAAAATCATTTTTCCTGTTCGGCATCGGCTACACAGCGGAAACCCACCGTTGCACACCGGTCGAAACTGGGCGAAATGGAAAGAATTTTCTGGCAATAGGTCAACTCACGGGGGCCACCCTCAACATACCACCAACTCGAAGCCGGTAAGAAATAACTCCCTCCCTTGACGATATACATGTAATTTGAGCCATTATCATAATAATCGTTTGTTATTTGCCATACACACCCGACCAAATCATAAAGCCCGTTCGGATTCACGCCTTTTTTATATTTACCAACCGGATACAGCTCATTATCTCCCACATTACAATATCCCGGGGGGATCTGCATGCGGGTTACAGTAAGCGTATTTGTAATCACCTGGTTCTCCTTTGTCACTTCAAACCGATCACCCCAAGGCCAATCATAGCCTTTCTCCGTCTGTGCCGCATACTGCCATTCAGCCTCTGTAGGAAGCCTTTTGCCGGCCCAACGGGCATATGCCTGCGCATCTTCATACGACACATAAATCACCGGGAAATTTTCCTCGCCTTTCTTCGGGGCGCCGTCCACCCAATGTTTAAGAAAATTATCGGGTTGTGCGGGCCGATATCCCGTCTCATCCAAAAAGGCTTTAAACTCGCTGTTGGTAACCGGATACCGATCCATGTAAAATTTCGGGAAAGAGATCGTTTTCCCCTGATTTTCACTCGGTGTAGGAACAAAATTATCTCCCCAGGTCGTTTTAAGGGTCAGTGTTCCGGCAGGAATAACGACCATCCCTTTCGGAGCCTTGGCATAGCGTTGAGTCGTTTCCGTTTTCGAAATCAGCATGCCGACACCAGGCACTGTAGCCACAACCCGACAATCGAGTAACTGATCGTCTGCATCGAATAACTCGACCACATATTTGCCCTGATATCGTCCAAACGTTTCATACAAATTGATGGTCTGGCATTCCATATTATAGGTCCGACTGCGGTCTGCCCGCACATAAGCAGGATCACCCGCCCATACTTTGATATAATCTCCTTCTCGGGCCGCCAGATGCAACTCTACACCGTCAAGCGTTACATCAAGTAATGTTGGAAATTTGGCAATTGCCCCCACGCTGCCCTCGTTATTGGTACCCAGCCATTTCTTCGAGAAGCCCTCCATATCTGCCACAATATAGGTTTTACCTCCTTCTTCCACCGTTTGGGCTTCTTCATAATTCCAAAGATCGAAATAGTGTTCACCTTCACCGGCTGCTGCCACTTCAAATAGAGGATCACACACCCCTTCAGGGCGAAGGTTCAACAGGGTATAAATATCTTTACGATCACCCGGCCAAAAATTCACATATACACTATCAATTTCTGTCGGCAACAACGGAGTGTAACGTTGATCCGTAAAATTTTCGGTATTAGGCCGCAGAATCATCAAAGTCCGACCAAAAAACAACTGATCTTTTTCTACCCAATCTGGAGTCCCCGGCCTGAAAATATTGACCTCTGTACCATACCCGTTGAAAAACGAAAGTGCAAATTCTCGACGGATCCGTTCGCTTGCCTGTTCCGCCACACGAAAGATGGCAAACTCGGGTTTAATAAACTTATTCAAATTCAGGACTGGAGGAAAATAGAGAGCATTATGCACCCGGCCCGATACGATACCCTGCATATCCCTCGGCACTGCCATCCCTTCGCTGTACATGATCACTCCTCGACGCTTACTGTCGGCTGCTTGCTGATGCTCCACACTCGATTTTCCCTCCGTATCAAGAATGACTCCGTCAGCTGTAATCTCTCCGATCATTTGTGCCATTCCTGCATGGTGATCTTCATGGCGTGTCGCATCATCCCATGGATTATAACTAATAAAGAGCTTGGTCCCATTGGCTCGACACAACTCTGCCATATGCCGCAGATTCTCGGTACCTCCCGGCAACGCACGGAACATATCCCACTGATTCCGTTGATCGAGCCCCAACATCGGCCAATTCGGCCAGATACTGATCGCTTCATTCCCGCCGATCAAGCGTTTAGACCGTTCAAGAAATGATTCCAAATTGGAACTTTGCCCATGTTCATCGAAAAAAATATGGTCCCATGCCATAATCGTATGCAACGCATACGCACGACGGATCCACTGCAGATCTTCTCTTTCAAACAATGTATCATCAAACGTTCCATCTTCAATATCGAAAAGGTAATGCTGCTGAAAGATCGTTCGCAATCCCTCCTGCCAAGATCCTTGGAAGGGTTCGGCCCAGAG
>CASDSC010000174.1 GCA_949283215.1 uncultured Alistipes sp.
AATTAGGATAATATGAAGTCCTCGAAACGTTCATCCTGATTTCGACAACAACTTTAATACCCTCAATATGTAAATACTGCGAATTACATATTGAGGGTATTAAATATAAGGGGATTAGCAATCACCCCTTCACGGCCAAATCTCTTTTATTAACGAATTCCAACACCAACTGGCCATAGCCCTTTCCTACGCATCCAAAACATACGGCTTTCAAACAGGAATATAACAAACAATCACCCAAACTCTCGGTTTTTCTGTTATCTTTGTAGGCAATTGTACGAAATGTATCGAACTCAAGGACTACTCGTAATCCAAATATTTCCAGGTACAGTCGTCAAATTATATCATGTATTATTGTAATTCTAAATCGATGCAACATAGTGTATTTTCGCCAGAGATGGTCGCAGATGTGGTCGATTATCTGAAAATCGTCGACCTGTCACAAGCGACTATTGGGCAAGTGGTCTTGCTGGCACAGGAGTTAGAACGCCGGACAGGAATCCCGTTCATCCGTATGGACCAAGGGGTGCCAGGACTTGATCCTAACCAGGTCGGTATTGAAGCTGAGAAAGAAGCTCTCGATCGGGGCGTAGCAGCCATCTATCCTGCCGCCGAAGGTGTCCCCGAATTGAAAGCTGAAACTTCGCGTTTTGTCAAAGCATTCATTAATGTTGACGTCTCTCCGGAAGGATGTGTGCCGGTAACAGGTTCCGTAGCCGGATCATTCGGGGCATTCATTGCAACGAGCCAATGTTCGCCGGGAAAAGACACGGTGCTTTTTATTGACCCTGGATTTCCCATTCAAAAGTCTCAACTGAAAATACTCGGCGTAAAGCATAAACAGTTCGACATTTATACTTATCGGGGCACCGCATTGCGTGCAAAACTCGAAGAGTATATGAAACAGGGCGATATATGCGCTATCGTATACTCCAACCCCAACAATCCTGCATGGATCTGTCTCGAAGAAGAGGAGTTGCAAGCGATCGGAGAACTCGCCACGAAATATGACGCGATCGTACTCGAAGATCTCGCCTATTTTGCCATGGATTTCCGCAAGTATCTCGGCCGTCCGTTCGAGCCCCCCTACGTACCAACCGTAGCACGATACACCGACAACTATATCCTGATGCTCTCGGCTTCAAAAATCTTCAGCTACGCAGGGCAACGAATGGCTGTGGTCTGCATCTCAGATAAACTATTCTCTCGTCAATATCCTGCCCTGGCCGAACGATATGCCGGAGCCGGGTTATTCGGAAGTACATTCATCAATGCAATTATGTATATGATTACGTCCGGAGCAACCCATTCCGTACAATTCGGATTGGCCGCCATGTATCGCGCCGCTTGCGACGGCAAACTCGATTTCGTGGCCGATACCCAAGAATATGGTCGCCGGGCCGAACGTATGAAACGGTTATTCCGAGAAAACGGGTTCTATGTCGTGTACGACAAAGATGTGGTACAACCCATTGGCGACGGATTCTTCTTCACGATCGGGTATCCTGGCATGACTTCGGGCGAATTGATGCGGGAACTGCTCTACTATGGCATCAGCTCCATCACGCTCACTACGACAGGAAGCGAACAGGAAGGTATTCGGGCCTGCTCTTCCCGCATGACCGAAGAACTGTTCGGAATGATGGAACAACGATTAAAAGCGTTCAAAGCCGACCATCAATAAAAGAATCTAAACTACATATCCGCCGGCCCTTACAAAAAACCCGGCTCACTGACTTAACACCATGATCTGGAACCAAACTAAAGAGTGTATGAGCCGCGAAGAGATGCGGCAATTGCAAAGCGAACGGTTGCGTAAACTGGTACACCGCGTTTACCATAACGTGCCTTTCTATCGGAATAAAATGCAACAACTGGGAATGATCCCCGATGATATCCGGTCGATCGACGATATCGTCAAGTTACCATTCACCACAAAACAAGATTTGCGGGACAACTATCCATATGGTCTGTTTGCCGTCCCGATGTCCCAAATCGTGCGAATCCATGCTTCATCAGGCACAACAGGCAAACCTACTGTCGTAGGTTATACGCACCGCGATCTGTCAATATGGTCCGAAGCAATCGCCCGCTGTTTGATGGGATTCGGTGCAACACGGGACGATATCTTTACGGTCGCTTACGGATACGGCCTTTTCACGGGAGGTCTCGGATTACACTACGGTGTCGAACATCTGGGGGCAACGGTGATTCCGATGTCGACCGGAAATACCGCCAAACATATTCAACTGATGCATGATTTCGGATCAACCGCCTTGGCATGCACCCCATCATACGCTTTATATCTGGCCGAGCAGATCGCTCAATCGGGTATTCCTCGTGACGAATTCCGCCTGCGTCTGGCCATTCTGGGTGGAGAACCCTGGACTGACAACATGCGCCGCGAAATCGAAGCCAAACTGGGAGTAGATGCCTTTAATATATACGGATTGAGCGAGATCATGGGTCCCGGGGTATCGCACGAATGTGAATGCAAAAACGGATCACATATCATCGAAGATCACTTTTATCCTGAAATCGTATCTCCTGACACGCTCGAACCGCTTCCTTACGGGCAACAAGGCGAACTCGTATTCACTACGCTGACCAAAGAGGGTATTCCGTTGCTGCGGTATCGCACCAAAGACCTGTGTACATTGACCGATGCACCGTGCCCTTGCGGACGTACCAGCGTACGGATGAGTCGGATCGCAGGACGAAGCGACGACATGTTGATCATTCGTGGTGTCAATGTATTCCCGTCGCAAGTGGAAAGCGTTGTTCTTGAGTTGCCCGAATTTGAACCGCATTACAGACTGATCGTTGACCGGGTCAACAACTTGGACGTCCTCGAAGTTCAAGTCGAAGTACGCGAAGAGTTCTATTCGGATGAGATCAGTGCAATGATGGCCCTTCACAAACGAATCGCAAGCCGTTTGCAAAGCGTACTCGGTATCAGCGCCAATATCAAACTCATGGAACCGCGTAGTATCGAACGCAGTGAAGGTAAGAGTCAGCGTGTGATCGACAACCGCGTACTCGAATAGGCTACAGACTTAAAAGAAAATGCATCTTTCATATTAGATCTCAGATATACGTGTCGAAAGTCTAGATTGCGGTACTCTGACTTCACCAATCTGGACATGTGAACTCGACACGGTGTATTGACAATTGAAAGGTGCTTATCATACTAAAAAAAATAGACGATTCTGTTGCAACCATACCGGCATGCTCCTGGCTGCCCATAAAAATAAACCGCCATGATTATCAAACAACTCTCCGTTTTCTTAGAAAATAAGACAGGAAGTATCAACGATGTGACCCGCATTCTCGGCGCAGCCGGAATTAACATGTACGCATTCAGTCTGGCCGAAACAGCC
>CASDSC010000175.1 GCA_949283215.1 uncultured Alistipes sp.
GGTAATGATCGGAATATTGAACGCATCGCAGAAACGGATGAACCGAGCGGCTTTATCCGACGAGTCGCAATCGAGCACACCGGCCATTGCTGCGGGCTGATTGGCTACAAAACCGACAGTTTCGCCATTTACACGACCGAAACCGATCACCATATTGGCAGCGAACAGTTCCATCACCTCAACGAACTCGCTGTCGTCGACCAAGGCCTTGATTACGTCGCGCACATCATAAGGCATCGTAGGATCATCAGGAACGATCTTCGTAATATCGTACTCAGCAAGCGGCGCAGCCGGACGAACCTTTTCAGCTTTATGGGTATTGTTGGCAGGGATCATCGAGATCAACTGGCGGATTTGAGCGAAACACTCATCTTCACTATGAGCAAAGAAGTGAGCGTTACCCGTCACCTCGCTATGAACACGAGCACCACCGAGTTCTTCGGCCGAAATCTCCTCGCCAATTACTGTTTTGATTACCTCGGGACCCGTAATGAACATTTTCGAGATATTGTCAACGACGAATACGAAGTCCGTCAGGGCCGGAGAATAAACGGCGCCACCGGCACATGGACCGAGGATCACCGAGATCTGCGGAATCACACCACTCGAAAGGGTATTACGGAAGAAAATTTCACCATAACCGGCCAACGCATTGACACCCTCTTGGATACGGGCTCCACCCGAGTCATTGATACCGATCAATGGGATGCGCATATTGAGCGCATAGTCCATGATTTTGGTGATTTTACGGGCATGCATGAAACCGAGCGAACCGCCGGCCACAGTAAAATCCTGTGCAAACACAGCGACAGGAGAACCACAGATATCACCGGTACCGATGATCACGCCGTCCCCTGGCAGCTCTTTGTCTTCCATGCCGAAATCATGACTGTCATGTTCGACAAAAATGTCATATTCATAAAACGAATCTTCGTCAAGCAGGGCAATGATACGCTCGCGCGCGGTCATTTTACCCATTGCCTTCTGCTTCTCGATGGCTTTCTTGCCTCCACCGAAGTAAATGCGTTCCTTACGCTGCTGAAGGTCAAGATTTTTGTTGTCTTCTGACATAAGATATACGGTTAAATTAACGATTAGTGTCGTACGTTATCACTTAGCGCCCACACCACTCATTTCGTCGCAAGTTTACTAATTTTTTTTTAAATAACACCACTTTCAGAATACGAACCGCGTCCAATCACCTCATATCACACTGATAGACAAAAAGATCACCCATATCCAACGATCCATTGGGACTCTGGGCGAATATTCCGTAAACCGCAGAACCCGAACCGGACATTGCGGCATAGACCGCACCTTGGTCGTACAAGGTCTGTTTAATCGTCTCCAAACGTGGATGCGCAGCGAATACCGTTGGTTCAAACGCATTGACTATTTCGGTCCGCCAGGTAACGAGAGGCGACTGAAGCCGTTCAATCAACGGCCGGGCAGGTGTATGCGGCACCACTCCCCGATACGCTTCAGCCGTACCAACGCCGAAAGGCGGCTTGACAATCACCAGTCGATATTCCGAAAGATCAACCGCATACGGAGTTAGGATCTCCCCACGCCCTGTTGCAAGCGCGGGCACATTCCGAACAAAAAACGGCACATCGCTTCCTAACCGCGCGGCCAAACACTCCATCCGAGACTCCTCCAATCCAAGATCAAACAACTCCGCGACACCTCGAATCACGGCTGCCGCATCGGACGACCCTCCGCCCAATCCTGCTCCGAAAGGCACCTTCTTGTGCAGATGAATCCTCACGGCACCGACCCCAAACTCATCCCGCATCAATCGGTAAGCGCGCAAACATAGATTTTGCGCAGGGTCACAGTCGATCGCCAAACCCGACGTCTCGAAAATTGCTTTGTCTCCTGCCACAGGTACAATCTCCAACGTATCAGCCAATCCACGCACAGGATACATTAACGTAGCAATCTCATGAAATCCATCCGGACGACGGGCTGTAATATCAAGCCCGATATTGATCTTACAATTCGCTGCAATAATCATCGTACTGAAACTATTATAAACAAAAATAACAATTCCGTTGCAAAACACGACATTCTGAGGATATCACGCGATTTACCTGTAACTATCACCTCGCTCCGCTCATACGGACGTACCTACAGGCAAAACGCTATGATGAATGCCGCATCAATCCCTCCGGGAGCGGCAACCGGACACGAATCAGACTCACAATCGCACCCGTCAAAGCAAATCCGCCAGCTATCATCAGCGCAACATGCGTACTGCCCTCAGGGACCAGATGAAACAACAAAGCCATCGTTGCCGCCCCGGTCGTCTGGCCCAACAGGCGGGCCATGGCTAACATACCGCTGGCAGAGCCACTACGTGCCGGCGGCGCCGACGCGATCAAAATACTGTTATTGGGAGACTGGAACAATCCGAAACCGGCCCCGCAAAGCACCAACCGCCAAATAATGGAGAACGGAGACGGATGCGCCGGCAGAAAAGCCAACAGGAACAATCCCATGGACATGACAGTCAATCCTGTACCTCCGAGTATTCCGGCATGAATGCGCCCGACCAGGATCCCTGCAACAGGAGCCACGACCATGATAATCGCAGGCCAGGCAGTCATCAACAATCCGGTTGTCACATCGTCGTACCCACAAACATGCTGCAGATAGAACGGCAATGCCACAAGCGCCAACATCTGGCCGAAGAACGAACAGACTGACGTTGCAACTGAAACTGAGAAGATCGGGATACGCAACAGGTCAAACGGCAAGATCGGATAGGTCTCATGCAATTGTGTCCTGATAA
>CASDSC010000176.1 GCA_949283215.1 uncultured Alistipes sp.
CAAAAAGAAATCGGTGGTGGTGCTCGGTTCGGGCGCGTACCGGATCGGTAGTTCTGTCGAATTCGACTGGTGTTCGGTCAATGCCGTGCAGACTGCCCGTAAGCTCGGTTATCAGTCGATCATGATCAATTATAACCCCGAAACCGTCTCCACGGATTACGATATGTGCGACAGGCTCTATTTCGATGAGCTATCCCTCGAGCGTGTCCTCGATGTGATCGATCTCGAACAGCCCAATGGCGTGATCGTGTCGGTCGGCGGCCAGATACCCAATAACCTCGCCATGAAATTGCACCGGCAAGGGGTCCCCGTGCTCGGTACTTCGCCCGTGTCGATCGACCGCGCCGAAAACCGTCACAAATTCTCGTCGATGCTCGATCAGCTCGGTATCGATCAGCCCGTTTGGCAGGAACTCACAACCATGGATGAAATCAACGAGTTCGCCGATCGTGCCGGATTCCCCGTGCTCATCCGTCCTTCCTATGTGCTCTCGGGCGCGGCGATGCGCGTATGTTACAACCGCGAGGAGATGGATCACTTCCTGAAACTCGCCGCAAAGGTGTCGAAAGAGTTCCCCGTGGTCGTGTCGCGTTTCATGGAGAATGCCAAGGAGATCGAATTCGATGCCGTCGCCGACAAGGGTGAGGTGATCGAATATGCCATCTCGGAGCATGTCGAGTTTGCCGGTGTCCACTCAGGAGATGCCACCCTCGTGTTCCCCGCTCAGAAAATCTATATGGCGACTGCTCGCGCAATCAAGAAAATCAGCCGGAGAATCGCCGAAGAACTCAATATCAGCGGGCCGTTCAACATCCAGTTCCTCGCGAAAAATAACGAGATCAAAGTCATCGAGTGTAACTTGAGAGCATCCCGGAGCTTCCCGTTCGCTTCGAAAGTGCTGAAACGAAACTTTATCGATACGGCGACACGCATCATGCTCGATGCACCTTACAAGAAACCCGACAAAACCGATTTCGATATCGAAACCGTCGGCGTGAAAGCCTCGCAGTTCTCTTTCGCTCGGTTGCACAATGCAGACCCTGTGTTGGGTGTCGATATGACCTCGACCGGAGAGGTGGGATGTCTCGGTGACGATTTCAACGAGGCGCTGCTCACCGCGATGATCTCCGTGGGATACGATATCCCGAAACACAAGAATGTGATGATCTCGTCCGGTGGAGCCAAATCGAAGGTCGATCTGCTCGAAGCTTGCGGCGAACTCGCTTCGAAAGGATATCACCTCTTCGCAACAAAAGGAACGCAGCAGTTCCTCGCCGATAACGGAATTACCGCTACGGCCGTGGCTTGGCCTGACGAAGGAAATCCCGATGTGCTGACAATGATCGCCGAAAAAGCGTTCGATCTGATTATTAATATCCCGAAAAACCGCTCGAAACGCGAACTGACAAACGGTTACCGGATTCGTCGCGCTGCCGTGGATCACAACATACCCTTGCTGACCAATGCCCGTCTGGCGGCTGAGTTTATCCACGCTTTCTGTACGATTGGAGAGAACGATATTCCGATCAAATCGTGGGATCAGTATAAGTAATGCGATGTGGTCGCCAATGCGGATGACCGCTGGCGTGCCGACGATGGAATGAAGGGATGAAAATCGAAGCGTAGCAGGTCGTTTCCCTAAAGGGACGGCGAGTGTGGTACGTGAGGTCGAAATGTCCGGCGTTTCTATCGGTAGTAGCTGATCTGCATTCCTAATGAAAAGAACTCTTTGCCTGCGGGTGGAGAGTTCTTTTTTGCATTGTGCAGATGAATGAGGAATGGAGTGTGCCGGGGAAGCGGAGCGATGGCGTGTGAAGAAAAGTGCGGCCAGGATAAAAGACGATGCCGAAAAAAACTGTAGGCGCTTGCACCTGATGACAACATGGTTTGACGGTTTTTTCGTATCTTCACGGAGTAAAACCTGTAGAAGATGGATTTGTTGATCGAGAATGGTACGGTACTGCCAATGACCGGGGACGGTCGGGAAACGTTTCGAGCCACAGTGGGAATTCGGGGGAACAAGATCGTTATGGTCGACCGCGATGGCAGTCGGACCGAAGCGTTCCGTAACAGCTGTGGCAATGGATTGAGGGTGTTCAATGCCGAAAACCAGGCTGTGATGCCCGGCCTGATCAATCTCCATAACCATGTGGCGATGTCGCTCATGAGAAGTCTCGCCGACGATATGCCTCTCATGCCCTGGCTACAGGAGAAGATTTGGCCCTATGAGGCTAAACTGACCGGGGAGGATATCTTTCAGGGTGCCCGGTTGGGTATTGCTGAAATGTTATTCGGTGGAACCACCACCTTTGTGGATATGTATTGGATGACGCCACGAGTTGCCGATGCGGTCGAAGAACTCGGTGCACGGGCCGTATTGACCCCTACCTTTATTTCTCAGTACGATGAATTCGAACGCGAGACTTTGCAGTTGGTCGAGCGTTATCATGGCCGAAAGGATTGCCGGATCAGTGTCAGGATCGGCCCTCATGCCCCCTATACCTGTGCCCCCGAAGCGATCAAGCGGGCAATGAAACTGTGCGAACGGTATGGAATGGGGGTTCATGTGCACCTCGCTGAAACCAAAAGTGAGGTGGAGATAATCCGTCAGAAATATGGTAAAACCCCCGTGGAATATTTGGAGGATCTCGGCGTATTCCGTTTCCCAACCTTGGCGGCACATTGTGTGCAGGTAACAGAACACGATATGGAGATATTGTCCCGTCAGGGTGTCGCGGTCGCCTATAATCCCCAAAGCAATATGAAACTGGCCAGCGGTGTGGCCCCTGTGACCGCAATGATGCGGCACGGTATGACCGTCGGATTCGGAACCGATGGACCCAGTTCGAACAACGATCTCGATATGTGGGAAGAGATGAGAACCGGATCTCTCCTGCAGAAAGTGGCGACCGGTGACCCATGCGCTTTGCCTGCATATGAAACGCTCAGAATGGCTACGGCTGCGGCGGCCGATGCGATCGGAGCCGGGGATCGTTTGGGCCGTATCGCTGAGGGGATGGTGGCTGACCTGATCTTGGTCGATCTGCATAAACCACATTTATGTCCCAATAACGATCTGATGGCCGATCTGGCTTACTGCGGTAAGGCTGCCGATGTCGAAACGGTGATCGTGGATGGTGTACCCCTCGTCGAAAATAGACAACTTGTTTCGGCTGATCTCAACGAAATCTGTCAACAGGTCAAACGACGGGCACGGGAGATCCCGAGCAGGTGAAGATAGGCGAATGAGTGAAATTTATGAATGATAGGACCTTGGGGTAGGGCGGAGTCCCGTTGATTATGGACGGGTATTCATATCTTGAAAAGCGGCAATATAATGAAAATGGTATCCAGAGGTATCTGGTAGAAAATGACGAAGAGTCGGTTATGAAAGAAATTGGTCAGGAACTTTCGCTCGAAGTATGTGCCGAGCGGTTGCGTAAACATGGATTTGAAGTGGATGTGGTCTCGACGATCGATGAGGCCGGCTCTATTTTGCGGCAGGAAATCGAGCGGGAAAAACCGAATCGGATATCGTACGGCGACTCGATGACCGTAAAGGCTACGGGTATTATCGATGAGTTGAGGTGTGAACAGTCCGATAGGCTCATTGACGGATTTGATCCCTCGGTCTCCCGTGAGGTGCAGTTGGAACGCAGACGTCAAGCTTTGTTGGCTGACCTGTTTTTTACCGGGGTCAATGCCGTGTGTATGAACGGAAGCCTGTTTTGGCTCGACATGATCGGTAATCGGATTGCCCCAATCGCATATGGCCCAAAACGTGTCGTCCTATTGGTCGGACGCAATAAACTCGTGGAAACACCCGACGAGGCAGTCGCTCGTATCCGTCAGGTGGCGGCTCCTCGCAACGTGGCGCGGCATCCCGGATTCAAAACCCCGTGTGCTGTCACAGGGGTATGTGCCGATTGCAACTCGCCACAACGTATCTGTAATACCTGGCTCGTAATGGAACGCTGTTGCCCGAAAGAACGGATTCGAGTCGTGCTGATCGATCAGGAACTGGGGTTGTAATGTAGATGGTTTAGAACATCAACAGTAAGCGGATTGCGTTACAGGTCCGACGGTTGTCGGGATGTAGAGGATAGGTAGGTGTCGATGATGTGGATGCCTTCTTCCGTGGAAATGCCGCGTAAAAAATAGAGCGAAATATATTTGAACGCTTCACACATGCTGACTCCGCTTGACAGGAATGTCTCGGGGCGCACGATCATCTCGTGAGCTGAATTGCTGAAAACGGTCACTGCCAGGTCGATATTGATGTGGGGCAGGAATAAACCTTCTTGGATGCCCGCTTCAACCTTCTTTTTCATCTTTTGGACCGCCGAAACGTGCCGCTCTTGGACCATGCGCTCATGGATCCGTGGATAAAAAAGTTTTAACTCTTGAATCAACTTGAAATCGGTCTCGATCGTATCCCAGTTGTCGAGCGTCGCAATAAACTCTTCGATCAGGTTGGTGGCGTGGAGCATCCGATTGGCATTGGCTGCGTCTTGGGTCGATTGATAGTAGTGCAAGCACTCGGTGACCAGGTGTTCTTTGTCCTGGAACATCTCGTATAAAGTGCGTTTTGACATGCCAAGGTGTGCGGCAATATCGTCCATACGTACCGCGCGAATTCCCGATTTTATAAATAGCTTGGTCGCTTCTTCGATGACGTGAGCTTGTGTTGACATGTCTGTACTAATCGTTACACTCACAAAGATAGCGAAAATTTAAAAAGTTCAGTTCACGCTCATTAGAAACAAAATCGTATTTGACAATGCTTGTCTGATCGAATGTGTGATGCTTTGTCTCTTTTGTATGTAAATTGTATATAAGGGGAGATAAGCGTGTGCGTGATTTTAGCTGGTTGTGGGTTCCCAGAGAGAGTAGTGGCGGAATGTTGCTTGTATAGGCGAGGAAAATAACAGAGGTTCTCTATGCAGTGATGCAATGAATCAGATATTGCATGTCGAGGGGAGGGGACTGTTTCGATGTGGTGGAAGGATCTGTTTATGGGGAGGGGACAGGTGGTTGTATCTATATGGATGATCCAGGTATGATGATCCGGTATGGTGGCCCGGAGAGTTTCCTTGAGGTAGGGGGAAAGGGCGCCAATATGCGTGTTTTTTTATGTGAAGATGGACGGAGCCTGTGGTCAGCGAATGAACGGTTGTCAAGGGGTGTGAATACGGTGAAAAGATGTGTGAATGTCGCTTTGAGGTCCTGCTATTTTAACAGATCGTTAAATCAAACGTGTGAGGATTGTTCCCTTCAGGAAAAACGGTAATTTTGGCAGCCGTAAAATGACGTTC
>CASDSC010000177.1 GCA_949283215.1 uncultured Alistipes sp.
CACGCCAGACTTAGGATCTGGTGCCTTACGGCGTGGGGGTTCGAGTCCCTTCATCCGCACAATTCCGGTATGGCCGGACCCTTGGGGCCCGGTCCTTGCCGGCTTTGTTTAATAGGATAATTCTAAATACAACACGAATGAATATCGTAAGAGAAAACCTTGAGAATCTTACTTCGCTGCTCAAAGTCACTGTCAGCGAGTCCGATTATGCGGATGCAGTAGATAAAGCATTGCGCCAATATAAGAAAAAAGCCAATATTCCTGGGTTCCGTCCAGGTATGGTGCCGATGAGTGTTATCAATAAAATGTATCGCAAGGGCGTTACAGCGGAAGAATCTTATCGGGCTGCATCGAAGGCTGCTTTCGATTATTTCGAGAAAGAAAAAATTGACATTATCGGTGATTTGCTCCCCAGTGATCAGCAAAAAGACCTCGATTTCGATAACGATACTACGCATGAGTTCGTTTTTGAATTTGCTGTGACTCCCGAGGTCAATCTCGCATTGAGCAAGAAAGATAAAGTAGCGGAATACGAAATCAAGTTGACCGATGAGATGCGTGATGGTTACCGGACGAATTTCATGCGCCGGTTTGGACGTCTGGTCGACGTGGAGGCAGTGGAAAAAGATGAGGCATTGACCGTGACGCTCGATAATGAGGAAATGAAGATTGAGGAGGCTTATGTTGGGTTAATCAGTATGAATGATGAGGAGCGTAAACCTTTCGTCGGGAAAAAAGTGGGCGATACGATGGATATTGATATCAATACATTGTATAAAAGTCCGTCACAACGCGCTTCGATGTTGCAGGTTAAAGAGAAGGACCTTGAAGGAATTAATCCGAAATTTAAACTGACGATCGATAAAATCCGTAAGTTTGCGGAACCAGATCTGGATGAAGAGTTCTTCAAAACAGCTTTCCCTGAAGGTAATGTTAAGGATGCTGAGGGATTCAACAAGTATATTGACGAACAGATCACGAAAGATCTTAAACGTGAATCGGAGTATCTGTTTACGTTGACCATGCGTAAATTCCTTGTGGAGAAGGCTGCATTGGTGATGCCGGAGGCTTTCCTGAAAGAGTGGCTCTTCAAGATCAATGAAGGCAAATTCTCGATGGAAGATATCGAAAAAGATTTTCCTGCTTTCGTCGATATGATGCGTTGGAATATCATTCAGAAAAAAGTGATTGCCGACAAAGAGATTAAATTGACGTCTGATGAGGTGGTCACTGAGGCAAAAGCGCTCGCGATGATGCAGTTTGCTTATTATGGTATGAATTCTGTAGCAGACGAGATGCTGGAAAATTATGCGAAGAATATGCTCAGCAATAAGGAGGAAGCACAGAAAATACAAGAAAAACTGTATGAACGTAAAGTGCTTGATGCTTTAACCCCTGAAATTACTGTACAGAAAAAAAGCGTTACGTCAGAAGAGTTCGGAAAATTGGTGGAAGCAGCCAATCAACGTTAGTGTTGAGCCATAATCACTATCATGGTTACAGTGTGTAACCAATTGGGATTGAACGGATGGTTTTGTGAGTATCTCAACCGGAATTCTTGGTTGTCTCATGAACTATTGTGGTAGGTAATGCTCGGTAGAGTGCTGCCTCAAAGTCTTTCGTAAGCGATGATCGAATGCATGTCGAGGCTTTAAAGAGGGCGTGTGTTGTGTTTAAGCGTTCGTTTTTGATAAGGTAGGATGTTGGAGTGAACGTATTCAGGCTGGTGATTTCGACTATTTTTTGTATGTCGAATAAAGAGGCTATGAGGTCGATGTAAGTCGCTTCATATGCTGTTGTACGTCCTTCCCAACGTTTGACTGAGTTGGTGAGTTACGATGAGTTCGCTGATCAACCCAATATTATTGCCCTTGAGGGGAAATAGGTACATCAAAAGCCCTATCGGATGAATGATAGCCGAATAGCTTGGATCCTGAGATATAGAAAGGATCGGTTTTTGTGAGTTTGACGGTTCGTATTGTCCCGAAATTGTGGAAATTCTGTTCCTTTGTAGTGGATGGGATTCGAAATTCCGGGGTAACAAAGGTGAAATTATGAAAAAAGACGAATTTGAAAAGTATGCCCGTGGTCATCGGGGAATCAGCAGCCTCAAACTGCATAATTTCAAATCGGTATACGATGCTTATATTTCGCCGACTATCATTGAGGAGCGTCAGCTCAATGTGGCGCAGATGGATGTTTTCTCGCGACTGATGATGGATCGGATTATTTTTCTCGGTTGTCCGATATACGATGATGCTGCCAATATCATTCAAGCTCAATTGCTTTTTCTCGAATCAGTCGATCCTGAGAAAGATATTCAAATTTATATTAATTCTCCCGGCGGCTCAGTAACGGCTGGTTTGGGTATATATGACACCATGCAACTCGTAAGTGCCGATGTGGCAACTATTTGTACGGGATTGGCTGCCAGTATGGGGGCTGTTTTGTTGACGGCCGGTCAGACTGGTAAACGTTCTGCTCTTCCCCATTCCCGTGTGATGATTCATCAGCCTCTGGGCGGTGTTGAGGGGCAAGCTTCGGATATCGAAATCACTGCGCGTCAGATTATGCAAACCAAACAAGAACTATATGAAATTTTGGCTTTGCATAGCGGTGCCCCGTTGGAGAGAATCGAACGTGATGCCGATCGTGATTATTGGATGACCGCGACCCAGGCTGTGGAATATGGGTTGATTGATGAAGTGCTCTCAAAACGAGAAAAATAATTATGGCCAAAAAAGTATCAGATCAAAGTAGCGATTGTTGTTCGTTTTGTGGCCTGCCTAGGCAGGAGGTAGAGGTGCTATTTTCGGGACTCGAAAATGGGGTCAATATCTGTAATAAATGTATTGAGCATGGTCATGCGATGCTCGTCGAAACAGAAACGATCGCATATAAGAAAAAAGCGGTCCCTCCGATTCGTATTGAGGAGTTGTTGAAACCTATTGATATCAAGGCTTTCCTCGATCAATATGTGATCGGTCAAGATACCGCTAAGAAATATATCTCAGTCGCTGTATACAATCACTATAAACGTTTGATGAACGGTGATCATGAGAATCGGCAGATCGAGATCGACAAATCGAATATCGTGTTGGTGGGGGAAACAGGTACTGGTAAAACATTGCTTGCGCGTACAATTGCCAAATTGCTGAAAGTGCCGTTTACAATTGTTGACGCGACAACGTTGACAGAGGCTGGTTATGTCGGAGAGGATGTGGAAAGTATTTTGTCAAGGTTGTTGCAGGTGGCCGATTATGATATCGCTTTGGCGGAGCGGGGAATCGTGTTTATCGACGAAATCGATAAAATAGCTCGTAAAGGAGATAACCCTTCGATTACAAGAGATGTGTCCGGTGAGGGCGTACAGCAGGCACTGCTGAAGATTCTTGAAGGAACGACCGTTAATGTGCCGCCCCAAGGCGGTAGAAAACACCCGGATCAGAAATTTCTACAAGTCAATACCTCGAATATTTTGTTTATTTGTGGTGGAGCATTTGATGGAATTGAAAAGAAAATTGCGCAACGGCTTAATACGCGGGCTCTTGGATATGGGAAACTCAATGAGCGTACGATCGATCGCAATAACTTGATGCAATATGTGTTGCCGCAGGATTTAAAAGCGTTTGGACTGATTCCTGAATTGATTGGTCGTTTGCCGGTGCTTACTTATCTTGAACCGCTTGGGCGTGACGCATTGCGTTCGATTCTGACGGAACCGAAGAACGCGATTATCAAGCAGTATATCAGTTTGTTTGAGCTTGATGGCGTGAAGCTGTCGTTTGACGATGATGTACTCGATTATATCGTTGACAAATCGATTGAATTTAAACTTGGGGCACGTGGGTTACGTTCGATTTGCGAGGCGATTATGATGGATGCCATGTATGAATTACCTTCGGATAAATCGAGAAAAGAGTTCCGTGTGACGCGTGCCTACGCAGAAGAAAAGATTGATAAGGCCAAACTGAACCGTTTGAAGGCTGTAAGTTAAAAGGTAGAAAAGTAATAACGTGGCGGGCGATGATTCATGGAATTGTCGCTCGTTTTGCATGGAGAAATGACGATACAGATTGTCGAAGGGAGTGAGTGGGCGTTGTTATGATCTTTGGACTCACGGGGACGTGGTATGGAGTTGGAGAAGCGATAATTGATAGTTGCATGATAGTTGGAGAATAAGTGTATACAGCCATTATTTGAAATGGTTATTTTTGTGATACATTGAATATATACTTTCAGTCTGCAGCATATGATAAATCAATCACGAAAGGTTATTTTGGCGGTTACTGGGGCCAGTGGTTCCCGTTATGCCCGCTTGATGGCTGAAACCATGATACGTTCCGGTGCATTTAATGAAATTGCACTAATCGTAACGGATACGGCCCGACGTGTAATCGCTTTTGAAGATTCTGACAACTGGTTGGCGGATCCGAAACTGACCCTATACGATAATCACGATTTTTTTGCTCCTCCGGCTTCCGGTTCGGCCGGATATGATGCTATGGTCGTCATCCCTTGCTCGATGGGTACGTTGGGTCGCATTGCTTCGGGTTGTGCTGTCGATCTGATCGGTCGCGCTGCCGATGTGATGCTGAAAGAGCGTCACTCGCTCATTCTCGTTCCTAGAGAGGCTCCGTTCAGTACGCTCCATTTACGGAATATGACTGCCTTGTCGGAATGTGGGGCTTTGATCTGTCCTGCATCCCCTTCGTTTTATGCACATCCCGCGGATATAGATGCGCTCTGCATGTCTCTGATTGAGCGTATCATGTCACATCTTCAAGTTGATATGCCTCGGTTTGTGTGGAAAGGATAGTGGATATAGTGTTTATATTTTGTATTACATTGTGGATAAATACAAAAGATATAAACAATGAATGTTAATATCTAAACCGTTCTTTTGTCCGGCATTTTCATTTTCCGATTTTTTACACTAATTTTGCCAAAATTCAAATTCTAAACTCCATGGCTACTACAGCAGATATTAAAAACGGAATGTGCATTGAACTGAACGGTAAAACGTTTACGATCGTTGAGTTCCAGCATGTGAAACCGGGTAAAGGCCCCGCTTTCGTCCGGACCAAACTGAAAAATCTGGAGAACGGTCGTACGATCGATAATACGTTTACTGCCGGCGAGCGGATCGAACCCGTACGTGTAGAACGTCGACCCTACCAATTTCTCTATGAAGATGATTTGGGATGTAACTTTATGCACACTGAAACGTTCGAGCAGATTCATATCGACAAAGATCTGATTGAGAATGCAGATCTTATGCGCGAAGGTCAGGTGGTCGAAGTGATGTTCCATACTGACAAAGAGATTGTGCTCTCGGCTGAACTTCCTCCGATTATTGAGATGGAGGTTACTTACACCGAACCGGGAATCAAAGGTGATACTGCATCGACCAACTCGCTCAAACCCGCTACCGTTGATACGGGCGCTACAATTAAAGTACCTCTCTTTATCCAAACCGGAGAGAAAATCAGAGTTGATACGCGGACTCGGGAATATTACGAACGAGTGAAATAATCTGCCTGAACAATAAGTACTTCAGGAATTTTGTAAAGAAGAGCGCATGCTAGGATATGCGCTCTTCTTGTGTTTCTTGAATTGTATGAAAAAACATGCAGTGGTTGGGACTGCCGGTGGATCGGGTAACAAGGGGAAGCTCCCGGGCTCATTCCCAAAGTATTTCGAAAGTACGGACTTAATATGATTACCCGACAACAGTGGAGATTCTGGTTTCTCACATCCTCTAGCCTGAACTTAGGTAAAAACAATAAAGATTAGTGTGAGATGACCGGAATCATCGTTCGGTAACCGACTATGGTTCTCTGTGCTCGGCCATCCAGGTTTCGATCTCTTCGACGGTGGCTGGTGCCCGATGTTGGCCTAGCATACGGTTCCCGTCGGGAGTGATCAGAATGTTATCTTCGATCCGAATGCCTCCGAAACCGATATATTCCTCCGCTTTGTCGAAATTGATGAATGGCGTGCAGATCCCTTCTTTTTTCCATTTGGCAATGTAGGCCGGAATGAAATAGATCCCCGGTTCCACGGTCATGACAAAGCCTGTGCGCAAACGACGACCAATTCGTAACGATGAGAGACCCAATTCCGTGCTGCGTTGTGTCTCGAGGTCATAGCCAACATATTTTTCTCCGATATCCTCCATGTCATGTACGTCGAGCCCCATGCTGTGTCCGATACCGTGCGGCATGAACAGCGAGTATGCTCCGGCTGCAACCGCTTCGTCTATATCCCCGCGCATCAATCCGAGGTCTTTGAGCCCGCGCGTCAAAACCCGGGCCGCCTCCAAGTGGATATCCTTATAAAACGTGTCGGGACGGGAAAGTTCGAATGCCCGGGCATTGGCCGCCAGCACAATATTATAGACCTCTTTTTGGCGTGTGGTGAAGCGTCCGCTTACCGGTATCGTGCGGGTGTAATCGCTGCAATAGTTCATAGTCGTCTCAGCCCCCGCATCGACTAGCAACAGTCGGCCTGCTTCGAGAATCCCACTGTAATTATGGTTGTGTAACGTTTCGCCGTGTTGCGAAACAATCGAGGGAAACGATACGCCGGCTCCCCGTGATAAGGCAACCCCCTCAATCGCTCCGGCAATCTCGCGTTCGACCCGTCCGGGACGGCACAGGCTCATGGCAGTTGTATGCATTTCATACCCAATGGCTGCCGCTCGTTCGAGTTCAGCAATTTCGTCAGAATCTTTCGACTCTCGCAACGAAACAACGGCCAAAGCCAGTTCGATTGAGATATGGGCGGCTACGGATTCAGGATTCAATCCCAACCAGCGGGCTATACGCAATGTTCGTTCGGCACGGTATGGCGGTAAAAAATGTACGGGACGACCGCATCGTATTGCCTTGGTTAGAACTTCCGGTAGTGCGGCCAATGGCGCGGTCGAAGTAATCCCTACCTCTGCGGCCTGTGCGCTGACACTCGGTTGTGGCCCCATCCATATAATGTCATCCATGGTGACATCGTCGCCGTAAAGGGTCGTTTCTCCGCTGTCGACGTCGATGATTCCGACATAGTCCGGTTGCTGAAGGCCGAAAAAGTACAGAAAGGTGCTGTCCTGGCGAAAATGATAGGTGTTGTTGGGGTAGTTGGCCGGAGCTTCGCTATTGGCCGGCAATAGAATGATGCCACCTCGACTGATGCGTTCTGCAAGTTGGCGTCGGCGACGAATATAAGTCTCTTTAGAAAACATACAGAAAACCGTATTGGATTATACGAAATTTAGCAGAACCGATTTGAGAACCATTGAATTGTGTAGTCTCATGAGCGGAACCTTCTTTCAAAGTTAGGAAAATTATACCGGAAAGCAAATAATGATTTTATGTTCGGAGGTAGGTAGATGGCTGATGTGATCGCTGAAAGTCAACCGATATAATAAAAAAATCCCCGGCTAGGAAGCTGGGGATTTTTATTTGGAGTTTGTTGGCATTAATCACGCCGGGCAAAACTTAAGTAATAAAGCAATACGGCAATGGCATTGAGGGCTGCTACCAGATACGTCCTGGCTGCCCACCTAAGTGCCTGACGGGCCTGGCCGAGTTGTTGGTCCGGTAGTGTACGGCTCACGCGTAACCATTCGAGTGCCCGGGCCGATGCATTGTATTCTACGGGCAAGGTGATGAGGCTGAATAGGGCTGAGCAGGCGATCATCAGGATTCCGAGCCAGAAAACCCATGCCAAATGAGGAAAACTGAACATCAGTAATGCCCCAGCCAAAACGACCCACGTCGACCACATCGAGGTGAAACTGATAACCGGGACAAGGGCCGAACGAAGTTCCAACGGCGCATAGGCGCGGGCATGTTGTACCGCGTGACCGCATTCGTGAGCCGCTACGGCAGCTGCCGATACACTGTTGCTATTATAAACTGGTTCGCTTAGGTTGACCGTTTTGGTCTTCGGATTGTAATGGTCTGTAAGATGGCCCGGAGTAGAAACTACCTTGACGTCATATATGCCATTATCGCGCAGCATTTTCTCTGCGACTTCTTTTCCCGTCAGTCCGCCGGGAAACATAACTTGCGAATATTTATCAAATACCGATTTGAGACGCATCTGGACAAAGATGCCCACGACGCCGATGATAATGATGAGCAGATACTCTGGTAACATTTTGTTGTTTTAATTGGGTTGTTATTCTCTATAACGACGTTGTTGAAACTATATTGTTTTTTATTTGGTTTCTTTGCGGGCTGTGTAAAATGCGTCTGCCTGCCGTACTGGCATCAAAACGACTTCATTGACATTGACATGAGCTGGTTGCGAAAGAGCCCACCAGATGGTGCGGGCCACGTCATCTGCCGTCAACGGTTTAACCCCCTTGTATACATTGGCGGCTCGTTTCGAGTCCCCGTCGAACCGGACTAAGGAAAATTCTGTTTCGACCATTCCCGGTCGTATCTCTGTTACCTTGATCCCGTGCCGAAGCAGATCAATGCGCATACCTTGACTCAGGGCATGGACGGCATGTTTCGAGGCGCAATATACGGCTCCGTTTTCGTATACTTGGCTACCTGCGATCGATCCAAGGTTGACAATATGACCTGATTGTCGCTCGATCATTTGTGGCGTTACCTTTCGGGTAATGTATAACAGACCTTTGATGTTGGTGTCGATCATGCGATCCCAATCGAGAAGATCCCCTTCGTCGAGATGCTCGAAACCAGCTGCTAGGCCCGCATTATTGATCAAGATGTCTATTTGGCGAAAATCTTCAGGTAAACTGTCAAGTGCTGCATCGCATTGATAACGATCGCGGATATCGAAATTGAGCGGTTGTACATCAATGTCGTATGCCGCCTCCAGATCTTGTTTGATCTGGCGGAGTCGTTCGCTCCGTCGTCCCGTGAGAATCAGATTGTACCTGTGTTTGGCCAATTTGACGGCGGTGGCTTCGCCGATGCCCGACGTCGCCCCGGTGATCAATGCTGTTTTGCCCATGATTATCAAGTTTACTATCGCAAAAGTAGGAAAATTTGTGTTACTTTGCGTCGTACCGCAAGGAAAACGACCATGCGCAAGTTTCGGACCGAATATTTTATCGCTCAACGACTCGCTTCTTCCGAGGCTGGACAACGGAACGGGGTAATGACCCGGATCGCGATGTGCAGTGTGGCGATCGGTATGGCGGTGATGATTGTTGCTTTGGCTGTTATTGCGGGGTTTAAATACGAAATCACTTCGAAACTCGTCGGTTTTGGCGCACATTTGCAGGTAGTCAATCTCGACGGTAATAATTCTTATGAAACTGCTCCGGTGGATAGGCAACAGCCTTTCTTAGCTGGATTGTCGTCCATACCCGATTTTAAAGCCGTTTACCCTTATGCCATTAAAGGCGGAATTGTCCGGACCGAAGAGGCGATGCAAGGCGTTTTGCTCAAAGGAGTGGATGAAGGATATGATTGGAACTTTTTTACAGAACATTTGGTCCATGGTGCCTTGCCCCGTATCGGCGATACCGTCCGGCATAAAGATTTGCTGATTTCGGAGACTTTGGCGCGTGAACTCCAACTTGATGTGGAGGATCCCGTCGAAATGCTCTTCATTCGGGACGGGGCGATGCCTCGTCGGGATCGCTTTAAGGTTTGCGGAATTTATGCCACAGGATTCGATGAGATGGATCGGGTGGCGGTCGTGACCGATCTGCGTAATGTGCAGCGTCTCAATGATTGGGATACGACACAGGTTTCCGGCTTTGAGATTACCACGACGCGTTTCGATCGTCTCGACCGGTTTGCCGACGAGGTGTTCGGTTTAGTGGTCGATTCACAGACTGAGGACTCGCAGAGTCTTATGGTGGTCAGTGTTCGTCAACGGTACCCTAACATTTTTGACTGGCTCGGGGCCCATGATGTGAATGCAACCGTCGTGATTGTAATTATGTTGCTCGTCGCCTTGCTCAATATGATTTCGGCGTTGTTGATTATCCTTCTCGAACGAACCTCGATGATCGGAGTATTGAAAACACTGGGAATGTCGAATCGTGCTGTACAGAAAATTTTCTTGATTCGTTCAATATATATTATTGGTAAAGGATTGTTGTGGGGAAATGTGATCGGGTTAGGACTGGCCTTGGTGCAGCGTTATACCGGTTTGTTGAAACTGGACGAGGCAAGTTATTATCTCTCGTCCGTGCCGATCCGGGTCGAATGGGATTGGTGGCTGTTGCTCAATGTGGGAACTTTTGTGTTGATTCTCGTGTTACTCGTGTTGCCTACATCAATAGTGACGCGTATACGGCCAGGAACGAGTGTGCGATATGAATAGACGATTATGAAACCATATAATCAGACCGAAACGAAAAAAACACAGGTTGAGCGGATGTTTGACCGAATTGCGCCGGTTTACGACTTGTTGAACCATACACTTTCGTTCAATATTGACCGATCGTGGCGTACCCGTTTGGTAAAAATGGTGGCGCAGAATCATCCAGAAGAAATTCTCGATGTGGCAACCGGAACAGGTGATCTGGCTCTGATGTTGGCGCAAAAAATCAAAAATGCCCGAGTGACCGGAATCGATCTTTCCGCTCGGATGTTGGAGATCGGACATGAAAAGGTTGAGTCAAAAGGATTGTCCGACAGAGTCACGTTGGCGCATGGCGATGCGGAACATCTCCCTTTCGAGGATGATGTGTTCGATTGCGTGACGGCTGCATTCGGCGTGCGTAATTTTCAGGATATCCCGGCAGGAATCGGCGAAATGGGGCGTGTATTACGGCCGGGAGGAGCGTTGTATGTGCTCGAATTTGCCATGCCGCGCAACAAAATATTCGCTGCCATTTACCATTTTTACTTCCATCGAGTGCTCCCGGTGGTGGGAGGATGGTTGTCGCATGATGCCAAAGCATATCGCTATTTGCCGGAATCGGTCGAGGAGTTTGCCGGTGGGTGTGATTTGGCAGATGTGATGGCAGAACAAGGTCTTGTGGAGTGTAGTTGTCGGTCATTGATGGGGGGCATTGCGCGAATCTGGCAAGGGAAAAAACCGAAAAGTGTCATGTGACATTGAGCGTTTTTTTGTGAAAGGAAAATAGATTGTGGTGCGAATGAGTCTTTATGTGAGGATTTTATGATCGACGAGGTAAGAATCTTACCTTACATGAAGCCCGCGCGAAATGATTGTGACCTGCAATAGATGAATATGGAAAAAAGAAATATTTGGCGATTGATCTCAAGTATGATCGTCGTACTGGTATTATTTGCGTCCTGTATTCGGCCTGAGGATGTCCGAATACTTGGGGTCGAACAGGTAGGAATTCGGAGTCTCGCCCGCACAGACCTTGCCGTCCGGGTCGATAATCGGTCGAATCGTAAATTGGCATTGCGAGAAGGTCGTATGCAGATCGTGGTCAATGAAAAACCTTTGGCTGAGATTATGTTGCGTGAACCGGTCGAAATAGCTCGGCGTACTGAATCTACTGTACAGATTCCCCTGCAGGTGAAACTGAACAATCCGTTATTGTTACTGTCGGGACTGGTGAGAGGTTTACCGTCAGATCCCTCGCAAATTATGCTGACGGGCGAGGTGGTGGTCAAAGGAGGGTGTATGAAAAAGAAATTAAAGTTCGATAAGATGACCCTTTCAGATTTTATGCGTACTTTTGGCGGTGATCAAAAACAACTGATTAATTTTCTGGAACAATGGCAAGACGGGCTATTCTAATTGCAGTGATAGGAGTGTGGTATTGCTTATGTCCGTTCGATGGCGCGGCGCAGGAACCTGAACCTCAAAAGAGTCGTGAACGGATGGAAGTGGTGCTGTCTAAACCCGATTCGATACATCGAACTACAGTAACGGTACGTGTGAATGGAGTTGCAGGGGAGGCGGTGCGTACTGTAGAAGCTATTCCTGCGCCTGCTGCGATACGTGGGTTTCGGGTACAGATTTTTGCCGATAATGGTCAATATGCACGTGATAATGCCACTGCCGCCGTTGAGCGATTTAAAGAATTGTTCCCGGGTGTTCCTGTATATCAGGCTTATGATATTCCTACATTTAAAGTTTTTGTTGGTAATTGCCTGACAAAAGAAGAGGCTATTATATTGTGTGCTAAAGTAATACAAAGTTTTGATCGGGCGTTTGTTGCGCAAATGGATATTCCTGTCGAAGAATTGGCAGAATAATTTATTTTGCGAATAATTTTCAACGACATGAATAATGTATGTTGAAAATTTATACATTTGCGCCGAAAATTAACCGATTAAATCAAAGATGTTATGAAAAAGTTTGTACACTCACTGGCCGTTGTAGCTTTTGCCGGTGCAATGATTGCTTGCGCTGGTAACGCTTCTAACAACAATGCAAATGCTGATTCGACTACTGTTGAAGTTGTTGAAGAGGAAGTTGTCGTAGCAACTGATAGCGCTGCTTGCGATTCTACTGCTGCTGTTGCTGCTGATTCAGCTGCTGTGGCTGAATAGTCCTTGCGAGGATTTTTTGTGAGTACAAGATAAAGACGCCCGAGTGTATACTCGGGCGTCTTTATCTTGTATCTTTTATGTACTGGAACTTATGATCAAAGATCAACTATTGGTGTAGGAAAATAGTCTCCTTCCATGTGTGAATTAATTAGTTGTCATGAGGAGCAGCCCTTAATATCTGCTATTTAGTATAGCGGAATATCTCGTTCTTGTGCAAAATTGTTACTTCTGGGATGGCTGATTCTTCGACATGACCTATGATTTGTGCTTCAATGCCATAGCTGCGTGAGATTGCAATCACAGATTCTGCAATCTGCGGGTCAACATAAAGTTCCATACGGTGACCCATATTGAAAACGCTGTACATCTCTTTCCATTCAGTGCCGCTTTGCTCTTGGATTAGGCGGAACAGGATGGGAGTATCAAATAGGTTATCTTTTACGATACGCATGTGATCGATGAAGTGGAGAATCTTCGTTTGGCCTCCGCCGCTACAATGAACCATGCCTTGTATTCCTGGTCGGAATTCAGCAAGAATGTCGCGAATAACCGGTGCATAGGTACGCGTCGGTGATAAAACCAGTTTCCCTACGGTCAAGTCGCACCCTTCAATATGATCTGTCAACCGGTATTTGCCGCTGTATACCAAGTCCGCTGGTACACCCGCGTCGTATGTCTCTGGATATTGGGTAGCAACTGTTTTTCCAAATACGTCATGTCGTGCCGAAGTAAGTCCATTGCTGCCCATGCCTCCATTGTACTCGGTTTCATAGGTGGCTTGTCCCGATGAACTCAGACCCACGATCACACAGCCGGGTCGAATATTGGCGTTGTCGATCACATCCTTGCGCTGCATTCGAGCCGTGACCGTACTGTCAACGATAATTGTGCGTACTAGGTCGCCGACATCGGCAGTTTCTCCTCCTGTCGATCGAATGTCAATACCCATATCGCGCATTTTGGCCAAAAATTCTTCTGTCCCGTTGATAATTGTAGAGATGACTTCTCCGGGAATTAGCCGTTTGTTGCGTCCGATGGTGGATGACAGGAGGATATGGTCTGTTGCCCCCACGCAAAGCAGATCATCTGTATTCATGACGATGGCATCCTGTGCGATGCCTTTCCATACAGATAGGTCTCCCGTTTCACGCCAATAAGCGTAAGCCAAGGACGATTTGGTCCCGGCACCGTCGGCATGCATGATTAGGCATGCATCGGGATCTCCGCTCAGTGTGTCAGGAATAATTTTACAAAATGCTTTTGGATATAGACCTTTATCGATATTCTTAATTGCTGCGTGGACTTCGTCTTTCGAAAACGAAACGCCTCTTTGGTCGTATCGGGATATTGGAGCCATAGTGGTTGCAAATGTTTTACGGTTGGCAGACGGTTGGAATATGGCTGTTTCGGATTGATCCGAAGAGGCAGCGAAACCGTCATCTATTGTACAAAGATAACTATTCTTCGGGAAGATCAGTCGAAAATTCGGATTCCTGGCTTTTTTTCGCTATTTTTGTTTGACCCTGAAATCTCGTGTATGGCAATTTCTTCCAAATATGAACCCGTATTCGACCTGATCAAGAGTATGAGTAAGGCCGAGAAGCGTAACTTTAAGTTGTACGCTACGCGTTTGTCGGGTAATCAGGAGGCGAAGTTCCTTGCTTTGTTCGATGCGCTCGATGCGTCGGATGAGTATGATGAACAGCGTATTCTTGCACGTTGCCCTATTAAGAAGGAGCAATTGCCTAACATGAAGGCCCATTTATACAAGCAAATACTGGTCAGTATCCGTTTGCTCAATGTGCAGCATTCTGAGCCGATGCAGTTGCGCGAACAGATCGATTTTGCTCGTATATTATATGACAAGGGTTTGTATCGCCCTTGTGTCAAAATACTCGATAAAGCACTTGAACAAGCCCTGTCGTTAGAGCAATATGCTGCAGCACTCGATATCATTGATTTTCAGAAACAGATAGAATCGCTTAATACTCAGGCTGATAGCATCTATCGGGTGGAAACGTTGACTCGTCAGGCTACAGAAATGTGCCGACGCTCGCAAACGATTAACGATCTGTCTCGTATTTCGATGCAGTTGTATGGGTTGTATCTTACGCTTGGTTACGCCCGTACTCAAAAAGATCTTGACCTGATTCTTCACTATTTCAAACCGAGACTGTTGCGGTATGTCAATGCTGAGTTGTCTTTCCTCGAACGATTTTATTATTACGAGGCGATGGCTTGGTATAATTACATCCAGCATGACTTCCTGCGCAGTTATAAATATGCGCGGCGTTGGGTTGAATTGTTCGATAGTGATCCGCAGATGAAGCGCTTGATGTATGATAATTACATGAAAGGGTATGCGAGATTGCTTGAAGGGCTTTACCTGATGCGTAGTTATCAACGCTTTACCAAGGCTTTGGCTCAATTTGAATTTGAGTGCGAGGCGATTGGATCGATCAATGATAATGCGGTGCTGATTTCGCAGTTGATTATTTTCGTTAGCAAACTTAATAAACATTTTTTTGAAGGGTCCTTCGATGAAGGTATTGCGTTGATTCCAGATATAGAGGAGTTTATTGCACGATTCGACCGACAACTGAACTTGCATAATAAGATGTTGCTGTATTACAAGATCGCGTGCCTATATTTCGGAATGGGGAATTATATTAAATGTATTCATTTCCTCGGCCGCATTACTGCCACGAGAGATCCTCAAATACGGCGCGATTTGCAATGTTTTGCCCGAATACTTACGCTTATTGCGTCGTATGAGGCCGGCATCGATTATAATTTGGATTATCAGATTAAATCAGTCTTCCGATTCTTGGTGAAAATGAATGATATGGGGCAAGTGCAACGTGAAATGCTCGCTTTCCTGAAAAGACTTAATTCGATCTACGAGAATGAAGTAAAAGAGCAACTTGCTGTGTTGTACGAACGTCTCAAACCATATGAGAATCATCCCTACGAACGTCGGGCTTTTTATTATCTCGATATACTTTCCTGGTTGGAAAGTAAAATGTCGGGTTTGTCCGTAGCCACAATCATTCGTCGTAAATTTGAAGCTGGCGAATAATTGCTCCTCTTTTCATTGATGTATAAAATTTAGCGACAAAAAAAATTTAGTTATGAATTTTTTTTGTCTAGATAGGATCTATTTATTTTTTCTAAGTGTTTAATGGTGTCTACCAAAAAATTTTAATGAAAAGGTATGTTTAAAAATTAACAAAATGAGATCAGGGTGTGCTTTTCTTTGTTTTCTGTTGCGCGTTTCGTAATAAAAAAAGTATTTTTGTAAGCCGGTTGGGATTTTTTCTAGTACCGGGATCATAGGGGGGAAGTACAAAACATAGATCATTTAAATAGAACGCAGTATGGAAAAGCAAGTTCAAAAGTACGTTGATGATTTTATGGCTAACCTTAAGGCCAAAAATCCGGGAGAGAAAGAGTTCCATCAGGCTGTGCAAGAGGTGGTGGAAAGTCTTGCACCCTACATTCTTGAAAATCCACAACTCCAAAAAATGAAAATTATGGAGCGTATGACTGAACCCGAACGTGTGGTGATGTTCCGCGTACCATGGCTCAATGATAAAGGAGAAGTGGAGATCAACAAAGGATATCGTGTACAGATGAACAGTGCGATCGGTCCGTACAAAGGAGGTATTCGTTTCCATGCAAGTGTTAACTTGAGCATCCTGAAATTCTTGGCATTCGAACAGGTCTTCAAAAATAGTCTGACTACTTTGCCGATGGGGGGTGGAAAAGGTGGATCGGATTTCAATCCCAAAGGAAAATCAGATAATGAAGTAATGCGTTTCTGTCAAAGTTTCATGACCGAACTGCAACGTCATATTGGACAAGATACTGATGTGCCTGCTGGCGATATCGGTGTCGGCGGTCGTGAAATCGGTTTTATGTTTGGACAATACAAACGTTTACGCAATGAATTTACCGGCACATTGACTGGTAAAGGGCTTGGCTGGGGCGGTAGCCCATTGCGCCCTGAGGCAACAGGTTATGGTACATGTTATTTTGCTCAGGAAATGTTGGCAACGCGCGGTGATAGCTTCAAAGGTAAAACTGTCGTGATCTCAGGAGCGGGTAATGTGGCTCAATATGCTGTTGAAAAAGCAACCCAACTCGGCGGTAAAGTCGTTACTATGTCCGATTCAAATGGTTACATATATGACCCGGATGGTATTGATGCCGACAAATTGGCTTATGTCATGGAACTCAAAAATGTTTTCCGTGGCCGTATCAAAGAGTATGCGGAAAAATATCCTTCAGCTCAATATTTCGAAGGTCAACGTCCTTGGGGTGTGAAGTGTGATATTGCAATGCCTTGTGCTACCCAGAATGAATTGAATGGGGAAGAAGCAGCCATGTTGGTGAAGAACGGGTGTATCTGTGTCGCTGAAGGTGCCAATATGCCATCTACTCCTGAAGCAATCGAAATCTTCCAGAAAAATGGTTTGCTTTACTCTCCGGGTAAGGCTTCCAATGCCGGTGGTGTGGCTACCTCTGGCTTGGAAATGACCCAAAACTCGATCCGTTTGAAATGGACTCCTGAAGAGGTGGATGCCAAATTGCACAGCATTATGAAGGATATTCATGCTGCATGTGTAAAATATGGTACGGAGCCTAATGGGTATATTAATTATGTCAAAGGGGCAAATATCGCCGGCTTTATTAAAGTAGCGAACGCAATGTTGGCTCAAGGATTGGTATAGATTAAACAATTTTTGATAATGAATGAGGCGGTATCCCCAAGATACTGCCTCATTTGTTTTATTGAGATAGGTTGTCTTTTAATGTGTGCAGAGTTCAGGCTTGAACTCTTGTAAAGAAGTTGATTTTGCGTGGATAAAGAAGGCTATTTTGTTGTGGTTTTGTCGCGTATGATTGATCGAATGCTTTGAAAATGACTTTGCAAAGTGGATATAAAAAGAGAAAGAGGTTATGAATACCATAACCTCTTTCTCTTTTTCGAGTGGAAGCACAGGGATTCGAACCCCGGACCCTCTGCTTGTAAGGCAGACGCTCTGAACCAGCTGAGCTATGCTTCCGTTATGCAATCGCAACCTTTACTCTTGCATTGCGAGTGCAAATGTAGGAATAAAAATCGTTTCTCCAAACAGATTGCCGATTTTTTTGAAAAAAATATCAATTTTTTTCTTGGGCGTTTGTCCCGAGGACAATACTCAGTTCGTCAAGTTGGGCTTGATCAATCGGAGACGGTGCGTCGATCATTACATCTCGGCCTGAGTTGTTTTTTGGGAAGGCTATGTAATCACGAATTGAATCGGCGCCTCCGAAAAGGGCACACCAGCGGTCGAACCCGAATGCGATACCTCCGTGAGGAGGAGCTCCATAGCGGAAAGCGTTCATCAGAAATCCGAATTGTGCCTCGGCCTGGGCTGCAGTAAAGCCTAGAGTCTCGAACATTTTTTGCTGTAATTGTGAGTCGTGGATACGGATTGAACCTCCGCCCACTTCTACGCCGTTTACAACGAAATCGTACGCATTGGCACGTACACGTCCCGGATCGCTATCCATCAAAGGTATATCTTCTGGCTTGGGAGAAGTGAAGGGGTGGTGCATTGCAAAGAATCGGCCTGATTCTTCATCCCATTCTAACAATGGGAAATCAACGACCCACAAGGGAGCGAAGTGTTTCGGGTCACGTAAGCCGAGGCGGTTGCCCATCTCGAGTCGTAGCTCCCCTAATGCTGTGAGAGTTTGTTTCTTTCCGCCAGCTAATATCAGTATCAAGTCTCCGGGTTTGGCTGCGCAGGCTGTTGCCCATCCTTGAAGATCGTCTGGAGTGTAAAATTTATCGACACTTGATTTGAACCCACCGCCCTCTTCGCAACGGACATATATTAAGCCCTTGGCGCCAATTTGCGGACGTTTGACAAAATCGGTCAGCGCATCGAGCTGTTTGCGAGTATAGCTTGCGCAGCCTGGCGCAACGATGGCTCCTACATATTCTGCTGAATCAAATACAACGAACCCATGACCCTTTACCGATGCGGTCAAATCGTTAAAGGTCATGCCAAAACGAATGTCTGGTTTGTCGCTACCGTATTTCTCCATCGCTTCGTTATACGGCATGCGGGGAAATGCTTCGGTGAATTTTATGCCGAGTATGCGGTCAAACATCTGCTTGGCTAATCCTTCGAAGGTGGCTAAAACATCTTCTTGTTCGACAAACGACATTTCGCAGTCGATCTGGGTAAATTCCGGCTGACGGTCGGCGCGGAGGTCTTCGTCACGGAAACAACGTACAATTTGGAAATAGCGGTCGTATCCCGCTACCATCAACAGCTGTTTAAATGTTTGGGGCGACTGAGGCAATGCATAAAATTCCCCGGGGTTCATGCGTGAAGGCACCACGAAGTCTCGTGCCCCTTCAGGTGTGGAACGGATTAAATAAGGAGTCTCGATCTCAAGAAAACCATGACCGCTCAGGTAGTTGCGGATTTCTATAGCCATCCGGTGACGCAGCATCAGTGCGTTTTTCAGTGGGTTGCGGCGCAGGTCGAGATAACGGTATTTCATGCGTATCTCATCGCCCCCGTCGCTGTTATCTTCGATCGTGAATGGTGGTGTCGCTGCCTGGTTGAGTATACGAAGCGCTGTGAGTTCTACCTCAATATCGCCGGTCTCCATCTTTGGGTTCTTGGATGCGCGTTCGATCACTGTGCCTGTCGCCTGAATAACGAATTCTCGGCCCAAATGCGCAGCGGTGTCACGAAGTGAGGCTTCGGCATGTTCCGTGACTACCAATTGGGTAATGCCGTACCGGTCACGAAGGTCGACGAATGTCATCGCCCCTAAATTCCGTACTTTTTGTACCCATCCGGCCAGCGTGACACTCTGGCCGATGTTGTCCATTCGTAACTCTCCACAGGTATGTGTTCTGTACATGATGTATATTTTTTAATTTTGTATCATTCAAACAATCGGACTTCAAAGGTAGCTATTTTTATGGAGGTTGAGAATCATAGTGACGAATTTTTCATGCGTCAGGCAATATCCGAAGCAGAGCATGCTCTGGCGCAAAATGAGGTGCCGATCGGTGCGGTAGTGGTGTGTGGTGGACGCATCATTGGACGCGGACATAATTTGGTTGAAACATTGTCTGATCCTACGGCCCATGCCGAAATGCAGGCGATTACCGCTGCTACCTCGACTATGGGAGGCAAGTATTTGAAAAATTGTACGTTGTATGTGACCGTTGAACCGTGCCCTATGTGCGCAGCGGCATGTCGCTGGAGTCAAATAGAGCGGATCGTTTATGGCGCCTCCGATCCTAAAAGAGGGTATACTACAGTAAGTGAATCTCTGATTCATCCACGTACGACCGTAACTTCAGGCGTCTTGGAGGATGATTGCAGTAGATTGGTTTCCAATTTTTTTCGTAGTCTTCGTTGAGGTACGACTTAAAGCGCAGAGGTTTGCGACGGGGTAAAATTCGCCACTCTGCTTGATTTTTCTGTCAAAAGAATGTATATTTGCTTTATTGAATTCCCTACGGGAAAAAGATTAAATAAAACCATACAAGCAAATAACCTAAATTTATGAACAAGTTGAAAGTAGTAGCAGCGTTATTCGCTACTGTTTTGGTATCGGCCCCACTTTGTGCGCAGACTGTCGATGAAGTGAATAACAAATTTAACGAAGCGGCCGAATTGATTAATGCAAACAAACGTGCTGAGGCGATTCCTGCACTCGAGCAAGCGATCGAACTTGGTTTGAAGGTGGGTGAAGAAGCGTTACCGACTGTACAACAAGCGCAGAAACTGTTGCCCAACTGTTACCTTTTTAAAGGTGCTATGGCGGCTCGTTCCGGTAATATGGATGAAGCTGTTCCGGCTTTGACCAAGGCTGGTGAATTGGGAGAATTGTACGGTGATATCAAAACTGTGAATAATTCCAAAGGCATGTTGTCTCAGGTTTATCTCCATATGGGTGCTGAGGCATTCAATAATAAGGATTTCGCTAAAGCTGCAGAGATTTTTGCGAAAGGTTTTGCTGCCAATGCAACTGATACCGAAGTCGGCCTGAATCTCGCTAAAAGTTATGCGGAAATGGGGGATAAGGCTAAGGCTTATGAAGTCTACAAACAAATTATTGCTTTGGAAGGACGTCACAGTAAATATGCTGAACCCGCTCAAATGGCTAAGGATGAGATGACAACTTACATTCTTATCGATGCTTCAGAAGCGGCTAAAAATAGTGACCTCGACGGTGTTGTTGCACTGACTCAGCAAGTGTTCGATGTCGATTCGACCAATGCCGAGGCTGCTATGTTCCGTTTGCAGACTGCTACTAATTTGAAAAAGTATCCTGAAGCTATTCAGTTCGGTGAGTTTGCTGTGACTGTGCAGACGGATCCGAAACAAAAATCTGATGCATATTTCTTGTTGGGCGCTGCTTACCAGAATACAGAAAACAAGGAAAAAGCAATCGCTGCATATAAAAATGTTGTAGAGGGCGATAATGTGGCTACAGCGCAAGAACAAATTGCTGCTTTGAGTAAATAGTGCGATCGCTGATAGGATGTTGGCGGGCTGTCTCTGAAGAGACAGCCCCCTTTTAATGAAAAAAAAGGCCATCTAAAAAAGGAGGACTGATGAAGAATATGGTTTAGCTGGGCAGTTGTTTTAAGTGATTTAGGAACTCTAGTTTAATGGCC
>CASDSC010000178.1 GCA_949283215.1 uncultured Alistipes sp.
ATGTTGTAAGTTGGACTGCGTTACCTTGCGGTTTCATGGTACATTTTTATTTGAGTCGTTTTTTTCGATCGGTGTTCGGAGGTGGTTCTTGCTGTTCGGCCGGTCGGACAATACCGGAGACACGACAACCATCCACTGCCGGTTATGGGGGTAGTGACCGTGCGATCTGTCAGTGTTGTCATGGGTTAGTGTCACGGTATGTCAGTCTTTGAGGGTGGTGAGACGATCGGCGTCGAGATCATGCATGACATGTCCGATTTTGGTCAGGAACATGCCCAGCATGAGGACTGTGATGAGGATATCGAGCAGAATGGCGATATTGATCAGAAACGGCATTTCGACCCCGATGGCCATCGTGAAGAGGAAGACACCGTTTTCGATGACCAGAAATCCGACCAGGTGTGAGAAGATACGGCGTCGGTTGACTACGAGCAAAAGGCCGCTGATCAGCGCATAAAGCGATACTCCGAAGAATACCACATTGATTGTGGCTGCATCGGCGATGTAGTAGGTCAGACCGATACTGATTCCCAGGGCCGTAACGGACAGCAGTAGCGAATCGAATACGCTCGCCGCACCGCGACTGATCCGGTTGATTCCCGTACGGCGTATGATTCGGAACAACAGGGCCGGAACGAGCAGTGCTTTGAACAGTAAGGTTTCGGCCATGACGAAAATCAGTTCTCCGAGAGATCCGCCGTGAAGCCGTAGCAGGGCGATTCCCATCAGGATCCATCCTTGGAGGCCTACCAACGTCGCATAATTGCGGAAGCGTTCCGTAATGGCGAAGTAGACCAGCGTAACCACGTAGAGAATAATAAGTGCGATAAGCATCGTTGAAAACGGGTTTTATCCGATTGTAATATTGTGTGTCAGCACATAAGCCAACATGAAAACGACGAATGCGAGGGCTGTGATCGTCAGGATGTATGTAGCATTTCGAGCCAGTTTGTTCCGGGCCTGGATCGATTCGACCACTCCGATGACTGCACTTTGGCCCAGTGCCAAAGCAAGGACAGTCAGTGGGTTGTAGGCGAATGCGGCAGCTACGGCATTGGCTGCCACGGTGGCCAATGCTGCGCTTTTGAGCCATTCCGACGCGTGAAGCAGGGCCAGATCGACGCCTGTATAATCGAGAATCATCACTTCATGCACCATGGTCAGTTCGAGGTGTGTGCGGGGATCGTCTACCGGAATACGCCCGGTTTCCACAATGATCAATTTGATGATTACATAGAGTATCAGCACCATGACGATCAACATTTGCGGAGCCAGATCGCCTTCGGCTGTAAAGATGCGGGCAAAACTGGTTTGTCCGGTGGCCAAGGCCAACGTGCCGGCCGCCAACAGGAGGGCAGGTTCTGCAAACGCTCCGTATAGGGCTTCGCGACTCGCCCCCATACCTTCGAAACTGCTTCCGGTCTCCATGGCTGCGAGGATAAGGGCTGTTCGTCCTAAAGCCAGTAGATAGGCGAATAGTACGATGTCCCCGTCAAATGAAAGGAGTGCCCCGTTGGTTCCCAGCGGTAACATAAGCAGGGCTGTAAAGGTCGCTCCGAGCGCAACGGCCGGGGCCATACGGAAAATGATCCCTGTGGTCGGTGAATATACTGCACCTTTCTGCATCAGGGTGTTGATATTATACAGATGTTGGAAAAAACGTACGCCTCGACGGCCGGCCATGCGGGCACGCACGCGGTTTATGACGCCCGGCATCAGCATGGCCAGAAAAAGAAGCAGTACAAGAGAAACAATACCGTCCATAGGATTACTTTAACAAAACGGAATTATACGAATAGCAATCGGTTTTTGTATGTCTGTTGGAACCATGAAAAATATTTATACAAACAGCAGTGGGGTCAAATCAGCCCGATAAGTGTAAGCAGCAGAATGAGCAGCAGGAAAATCAAGGCATAAAGAACATAATGATTGACTTTGCCGGTGCGTGTCGCCATTACCCTTGCATTGATGCGCCGTAGCAGTTCGACCCACCAGGCACTGAACATGGACGCTACGCGATCCCGGTGACTGACATCGAGGTTGTGGCGCTCGGCAAAAATCTCGCTGCGCCCTACTACATGGGGCCGTTTGGTGGCCACGCGTCCGCTCACGCTTTGGAGTCCCTCTGAGAATGACTCGCCGGTATATTGCATGCGGGAGGTCGCCGTATCGAATCCGCAACCCCAGGTGGGACCGGTCGTAACCGTACGTGTATGTAACAACCGTTTTTTGTAAGAATAGATGAATGTCACCGACAGAAGTAGAATGACAGCAATTAGGCTGATTTTCCACAGATCAGGGCCGGCGATCTCACCCAACATAGTCGCCCCTTCGATCCCGAACGTACGGCCTGCAAGCGAAAAGAGACCGCTGAGGAAAAATCCGGGGACGAGTCCTACCAACCATATGCCAATTAATGGAATCAGTGCTCCCAGCCACATCGAACGGGGAACCTCGCGGGCGGTCACGGCCGCTTCGCTCCGGGCTGTGCCGCTGAATACGATACTGTACAG
>CASDSC010000179.1 GCA_949283215.1 uncultured Alistipes sp.
CAGATCGGTTCTAAGTTGGTCAATGTACTGTATATTCTCGATGAACCGAGTATCGGTCTTCATCAGCGTGATAACCGCAAATTGATTCGCAGTCTCAAGGATTTGCGCGATGCGGGTAATTCGGTGATCGTCGTCGAACATGACGAAGAGATGATCCGCAGTGCCGACTGGATCGTCGATGTGGGGCCCAAAGCAGGCCGCAAGGGGGGAGAGATCGTGGCGGTCGGAACCGTGGATGATGTGCTGAAAAGCGGCACTTTGACGGCCGATTACCTGTGCGGACGCAGGCGGATTGAGGTGCCGGCCGTGCGGCGTGCGGGAAATGGAAAAAAGATTACGATTCGGGGAGCGCGGGGTAACAATCTGAAAAATATTACCGTTGATTTTCCGCTCGGTATGATGGTGTGCGTGACGGGAGTGAGCGGAAGCGGCAAGTCGTCGCTTGTGAATGAAACCTTGCGACCTGTACTGAACAGGTATCTATATAATGCCTATGATCAGCCACTCGATCATGATGCAGTTGAGGGGATTGAACAGATTGACAAGATGGTCGTGGTCGATCAGTCTCCGATCGGCCGTACGCCGCGCAGTAACCCGGCTACATATTCCAATGTGTTTGCCGACATCCGAAAGCTGTTCGAAGCGACACCCGATGCACAGGTCCGCGGATTCAAGGCTGGACGCTTCTCGTTCAATGTAAAGGGCGGACGGTGTGAGGCGTGCCGTGGCGCCGGAGTCCAGACGATCGAGATGAATTTTTTACCCGATGTGTATGTAACCTGTAAAAGTTGCAACGGTCGGCGATACAACCGCGAAACGCTCGAAGTCAAATACAAGGGTAAGAGTATCGATGATGTGCTGAATATGACGATCAATATGGCGGTCGAGTTTTTTGAAGCCATTCCGTCGATCCACATGAAACTGAAGGCGATCCAGGATGTGGGACTTGGATATTTGACACTCGGCCAACCTTGTACGACGTTGTCGGGAGGTGAAAGCCAGCGCATTAAACTGTCGGCCGAATTGGCACGTAAGGATACCGGCAATACGCTTTATATCCTTGATGAACCGACCACAGGGCTTCATTTCGAGGATGTGAGGGTGTTGATCGGCGTTCTGCAGAAATTGGTCGATAAGGGGAATAGCGTAATTGTAATTGAACATAACCTCGATGTCATCAAAGTGGCCGATTATTTGATCGATATTGGCAAAGAAGGAGGGGCGGCCGGCGGACAGCTTGTGGCGACTGGAACTCCCGAACAGGTGGCTCAGGTCGAAGAGAGCTACACAGGGGCTTTTTTACGGGAACTTTTATAATTGAGGAGTGAACGTACATTATAAGGGGCAGTGCCGGTGTATTCCGGTGAGGGCTCGTTGTACTTTGGGTGCCTGATCTTCCTCTCGATGATATTGGAAAGACTCTCGGACAGCAAATAATTCTTGATACTTGTAGAGTGTGAGATTCTCTCTATCTTTGTGGAGACGGTACGACGGTCGTTCTGTCAGTAAATTGTGATATGTATGGAGAAGATCAAGAATGTAGTTTTCGACATGGGGGGTGTGTTGGTCGATATCGACCGGGATGCCTCAGTGCGTGCTTTCACTGAGATCGGTTATGCGGATGCCGGAAAATTACTCGACCCGTATACACAAACCGGTATTTTCCTGCAACTGGAAGAGGGTAAGATCGAGCCTCAACAGCTATACGAATATATTTGGCAGCAGGTGGGCCATCGGATTGATCCTCGTGCAATCGACGGAGCTCTCGAAAAATTTATCGTGGGTCTTCCGGTGTACAAACTCGATATGTTACGTGAATTACGCAAAAAATATCGGGTCTATCTGTTGAGTAATACCAATGCGATTTTGTTCCCGTATATTGCACGTACTTTGTTTACGCAACGGGGTCTTACGGTTGATGACTATTTCGACCACAAGTTTCTTTCCTATGAAATGCGCTTGGTTAAACCAAACAAAGAGATCTTCCTGAAGATGATCGAGATGAGCGGGGTGCGTCCCGAAGAAACTTTGTTTGTCGATGATGCCAAGGCCAATGTTGAGGCAGGAGAGTCCGTAGGGCTTCGTACTTATCTGGCCAGTCCCAATGAGGATTTCCGCCCGTTATTTGATCAATATCAACCAATCGCTTAATTTGCCTTATGAGAAAATTTTGTTTAGGTGCGTTGATTGCATTTCTGTTGACGGCGTGTGCCGAAAGACAGGAGCAGTTTTGTCAGAATGAAGTGTTGACTGACGGAATACGATATGCTGAGAGTGTGCTTTGTGACAGCGGACGGCTGATCGTAACCAGTTTCGGAACCGATGAGCTTAACCCACTTAATACCGAGGGTAGAGGTTATGTGTTAATGTTCGAGGATACTACGTCTGAAATAATGATTCCTGCCGATGGAGTTCTGTCGGCTCCTAAGGGAACGTTGTTGTACGACGGATGCCTGTATGTCGCCGATGTCAATAAGCTGGCTATTTATGATCTGACCGCTGATTCGCTTGTCGCACGCGTAATTCCATTTCCCTCAGGTGAATTATTCGTGAATGACCTGGCTCTCGACCCGCAGTCGAAAAAGTTGTATGTAACGGTGACCAACACCGGAAATATATATGCGATAGATCTGAATGCTCCGCTGAAGGAGGATTCGACTTCGTTGATTCCATATGTGAATGTGGTGGGAGCCAATGGTATTGTGGTTCGGGACGGTAAAATGTATATCGCTTCGTATCCGGCCGATGGCGTGACAACCCCACAGAATGTAATTTATGTGATAGACGATCTGTCGAAACCCGACCCGCGTCCGTTGATTGATTGTACGGGACAATATGATGGATTGGCTTGTGATGGGGAACGGCTCTATTTTACCAGTTGGACGTCGCCGAAGCTCGGATATGTCGATTTGAACACAGGAGAATTGACGGCCATGCCCGAGGCCGATTCGTTGGCTGGCCCTGCTCGTATTTCGATCGAGGATGGTGTGCTCTATATTCCTGATTTACCGAACAGTCGGGTGATCGAGCACCAGTTGGCTAAATAAATTTATCGAGAAGAAGGAAATGGGGTGTCCCGACTGCCGGGACGCCCCATTTTTTATAAATGGCGTTGTTGGGTTGTACGGGCGTACTGGATCTTGTGTTCGGTATATCGTTTTTTTATTACCTTTAGCGCAAATTTCGGAATCAATACGATCAATATGAAAATTAGCGGTTTCACCTTTATTCGAAATGCGGTGCAGTTCGATTTTCCGATTGTGGAGAGTGTGCGGTCGGCCTTGGACCTTGTCGATGAATTTATTATCGTGGCTGGTAACAGTGAGGATGCTACGGATGACCTGTTGTTGACGCTCGATTCGCCGAAAGTGAAAATCATCCGTTCGGTTTGGGATACTGCTAAATATAATGTGGCGGGCAGTATTTATGCCCAACAGACCGATTTGGCGTTGCGGGCGTGTTCAGGCGACTGGTGTGTATATGTACAGTCGGACGAGGTGCTGCATGAGGAGAGCCTGCCTGTCATCCGTAAGGCCTGCGAGAAATATCTGAATGATCCCGAAGTTGAGGGTTTTGTTCTGGATTATGTGCATCTTTACGCCGATTACGACCACTATATCGATGCGATGCATTTCGGCTATCCGCATGAAATTCGGGTGGTGCGCAATCGTCCCGATATCCATTCGTGGAAAGATGCGCAGTCGTTTCGTGTGATCCCCGATTTCGACGGTGTCAGTTACTGGAAAAAAGAGGGAACCCGTAAACTCAA
>CASDSC010000180.1 GCA_949283215.1 uncultured Alistipes sp.
ATCCCATCCTACCGGTCGATCGGTTGGAAATATAACGTACCGGGTCAATCGGTTCGACCGTTGGTCCCGCGGTCACCAATACTCGCTTACCCGTCAAAGTCTGCGTTGACGCGAAAAACTGTGCCAACGAAGTAACAATTTCCTCCGGTTCAGCCATACGTCCTTTACCGACGAGACCACTGGCCAATTCGCCCTCACCCGGAGCCACAAATCGTACCCCACGTTGTCTGAGCACCTCCATGTTCCGCTGCGTCGCATCATGGGCATACATATCGAGATCCATGGCCGGAGCGACAAATACTGGGCACCGCGCCGAAAGATAGGTCGTAAGCAGCAGATTGTCGGCCACACCCGTTGCCATCTTGGCCATCGTATTGGCCGTTGCCGGGGCCACGACCATCGCATCGGCCCACTCTCCGAGACTCACATGACTGTTCCATTGCCCGTTCTCGGGGTTGAAGAATTCGACCAGAATCGGACGCCGTGACAATGTCGCCATCGTCAGTGGCGTTATAAATTGCTTAGCCAAAGGAGTCATCAAGACCTGCACTTCAGCCCCCTCACGCACCAGCAAACGAACAAGTATAGCAGCCTTATAAGCTGCTATACTTCCCGTTACGCCCAACACTATTTTTTTCCCTTTGAGCATCGTATGTCACAGATTATGCCTCAGCACCCTCTTCTGTATTCTGCTCCCGAAAATAGACTTTTCCTTCCAAAAACTCCTCTGTCGCTACAAGGGTCGGCTTCGGCAGACGTTCATAATACCGCGAGATTTCAATCTGTTCGCGATTCTCAAACGTCTCCTCGAGCGAATCGGACGTAGTTGAAAAATCGGCCAATTTACGTGTCAGTTCTTGCTTAACCTCTGCCGCAATCTGATTGGCCCGCTTTGCAATAATAACCACTGACTCGTAAATATTCCCCGTTTGCGCATCGAGGTCTGTCAATTTCCGAGTCACGGTATTGGTCGGAACGTTATTCTTCTTCGTTTCCATCTTGTTGTTTATCGGTATTTAAAATTTTCTCCTCTTGTTTATGAGCCTTCTCCTCGAGACGCTGGCTTTTCTTATCGAGTCGCTCCGTAGAAATTGCACTACCATCTTCCGCCACCGCAACCCGGTTTGCCTTACGCTCAATCCGCTCCACCTTACGGTCCATTCGTTTTGCCGCACGCATCTGCGCAGGAGTCAACACAACTTGCTCTCCAGCAGCGTTCTCTCCTGATGCTTCACCCTCTTCAACCCCTCCATATCGAGCCAAATACGCTTTCGCCTCATTCAGCATCTTGTCCATTTCTTCGACCCGCTTACTATCCGGATACTCCGAAACAAACGTATAATAAGCATCCATCATCGCTGCGTATCGTTCCCGTTGAAACTGTGCATAACTGTTATGAGCCAGCAGATAATGCGACCGCGCGATCAAATAGAGAATATCCTCTCGTCGTTGCGTATCCGGATATTTATCCAACACATTTCGGAAAGCAATAACAGCCGATTTATAATTCTCCGTATCGTAATAAACTTTGGCATTAAGGAATGCCTTATCGAACATTTTCTGCTTGAGCTCTTCGATTTTTTCAAGTGTCTGATCGCGTTTCACGCTATTGGGATAACGGTCCAAATAGGACTGCATAGCCTGCACTGCCTGCAAAGAAAAGGTCTGATCCCGTTGAGGCGCAGGAGACAAATAGTAATACCCCAAAGCATACATATACTCTGCCTCCTCAATAAAAGGACTCCGACTGAACTGACGGCGAAACTGATCAAGCGCCATACTGCTCACCTCAAAATCGCCTTGATTATAACTACACGATGCAGAATAGAATGCAATCGTATCAGCCTTTGCAGTACCCGTAAAATAAGGAGCCACCTGTTCAAAACAAAGTTGCGCCTGTCGATATTTTTTAGCACGATAATATTCCAATCCTTTGTCGTAAATGTGAGTCTGGTTACTGCTCGTGAGAAGCTTACTCAAAGAATTGCACGAGGCCAAAGCCATAACAGCCCCAAGCCCCATCATAATACGCCAACAATGTCTCATCTGCCTCCGTCTTATTCTCAAGAATATATACACATTATTCTCTGCGTGCGCAAAGTTATCATATTTTTAACGAGTAGAAAAAAAATATATTGTTTTTTTTTAATCCCACGGAAAATCCATAACTTTGTCGTCAACTTGTCCGGATGATCCGGATACCCAAGCTTTAACGCAGTTATCACATTAAAATTTACTGTTGTGGATATCTTCGAAAGAATACAAAAAAATGCCGGCGGGCCGATCGGCATGTACCAAAAGAAAAGCCACGGCTATTTCTCTTTCCCGAAACTGGAAGGCGAAATCGGCCCTCGTATGAAATTCCGGGGTCGTGAGGTACTCAACTGGAGTTTGAACAACTATCTCGGTTTGGCCAACCACCCCGAAGTACGTAAAGCCGATGCTGAAGGTGCTGCACAATTCGGTATGGCAGCCCCGATGGGTGCACGTATGATGAGCGGTCAGACCAAATACCATGAGGAGCTCGAACGTCAACTGGCCGAATTCGTCGGCAAAGAAGATGCATTTCTGCTCAATTACGGGTATCAGGGCATGATCTCGATCATCGACTGCCTGCTGGATCGCAATGACGTGGTCGTATACGATGCCGAAGCACATGCTTGCATCATTGACGGTCTGCGCCTGCACACAGGTAAACGATTCGTCTTCAAGCACAACGACATGGAGAGTTTCCGCAAACAGATGGAACACGCTACAAAATTGGCTGCTGAGACCAAAGGCGGTATCCTCGTCATCACCGAAGGGGTGTTCGGCATGAAAGGCGACCTGGGCAAACTCGACGAAATCGTAGCCATGAAGAAAGAGTTCAACTTCCGCCTGCTTGTTGACGACGCACACGGATTCGGCACAATGGGAGAAGGCGGACGCGGTACAGCATCTCATTTCGGTGTAACGGATGGTGTAGACGTACTCTTCAACACATTTGCCAAATCGATGGCTGGAATCGGCGCATTCGTCTCATCGCATAAATACATCATTGATTATCTGCGTTACAATATGCGTTCGCAGACATATGCCAAATCACTTCCTATGCCGATGGTAATGGGCGCGTTCAAACGTTTGGAATTGATCAAAACACACCCTGAATACCAACAAAAATTGTGGGAAATCACTCGGGCATTACAACAAGGTTTCCGTGACCGCGGCTTCGATATCGGAGGCACCCAGTCTCCCGTTACTCCTGTATACCTGAAAGGTGATATCCCGGAGGCAACCAATTTGGTAGTCGATCTGCGCGAGAACCACGGATTATTCTGCTCGATCGTTGTCTACCCAGTTGTTCCTAAAGGAGAAATGATCCTGCGGATTATCCCGACAGCTGTACACACGCTGGAAGATGTCGAATATACGCTCAACGCATTCGATGCTATCCGCGGCAAACTTCTCGCCGGGGAATACAGAAAGCCGATGCCTGACATGTCTGACATGTCTTTGGCACATAAATAGGCCACAGGCTCCAAGATCGTCATAAGCCGAAACGCGGCACTCTCTTCAATGGGGTGCCGCGTTTTATTTTTAACCGGCCAATACAACAGACGATTCACTAACGGCTTCCCAATCGAATTCATGAACATCACCGATTCTGACGTTATCAACACATTTGTGCGAATTATTTATTAACTTAGACAATTAATTGACATCAAACCACTTTGCCATGAATCGGATCACTCACTACTTTCTGTTGTCCGCGCTACTGATGTTCGCAGCCAACGTCTCGGCCCAAAAGGTAAAAATCGACTCTCCTGATGGCCGTATCCGCTTCACCTTATCGTGTGATAACGGACAACCCACCTACTCGCTCACGTTCGATCAACAGCAGTTAATCGATCGCTCGGCACTCGGATTCGAATTCGATAACGGAATGTTCGGATCCGGAATCAAAATCGGCAAAATTACCCGACGTGTCCTTTCCGAGGAATATGATCTACCTGTCGGGAAAACCAGCCATGTCATTAGCCATAGCCAAGAAGCAGTCATTCCTTTGATAGAAAAAATGGCCCCTCATCGCACAGTAAACCTTGTTGTACGCGTATTCGATGATGCTGCGGCATTCCGCTGGGAATTTCCTGAACAAGGTAAAGACTCAACGTTAACTATACGCGCAGAACAAGATGAAATCCGCATCGCCGGCAATCCCCGCGTATTAGCCTTATATACCCACGGGTTCATCAATTCGCACGAAGGTCTCTATACACGAACCGCATACGACAGTCTGCAGGAGTCGACATTGATCGACATGCCGACTCTATTCGAATACCCCGACGGCATTTTCATGGGAATTACCGAGGCCAATATCCTCGGGTACCCGGGCATGTATCTGGTTAAAGAGAATGGACGTCTCATTTCGCGGCTTTCACCCCACCTCGACAACCCTCAGATAGTCCTACAGAGCTCTTTCCCTTGCCGTAGTCCCTGGCGCGTATTCATGATCGGAGACCGGATCGGCACCCTGATCGAATCGAATATTCTCACCAACTTGTGCGATCCATGCAAAATAGACGATGTCTCGTGGCTCAAACCGGGCAAAACGGACTGGCCCTGGTGGAATGGAAACATCACACCGGACACCACTTTCTATCCCGGACACAATTTCGCTACAAACAAATACTACATTGATTTTTGTGCGGACAACGGAATCACCTATCACTCGCTTTGTGATTTTGCAGGCCAACCCTGGTACAGAAACGATGCCTATGATTTCTTCCCGGGCCCCGGAGCAGATGTAACCAAACCAGAATACGGATTAAACATGCCCGCCATCTGTGAATATGCCCGCAGTCGTGGGGTAGACATCCGGTTATGGGTTCATTGGGAGGCTCTAAACCGCAAAATGGACGAAGCATTCGCTCTATACGAAAAATGGGGTGTCAAAGGCCTGATGGTCGATTTTATGGACCGCGACGACCAACAAATGATCGCCTTCCAGGAAGAAGTATTGCAAAAGGCTGCCAAACATCATCTACATATCCAATTCCACGGGGCCAGCAAACCTTCGGGCTTGCATCGTACCTACCCCAACGAATTCACACGAGAAGGCGCCCTCAACTACGAATACCTCAAATGGCAAAATATTGCAACTGCAGACCATGATATCAGCATGCCGTTTGCCCGACTGCTGGCCGGTCCGACCGACTACCATCTGGGAGGGTTCAGGGCGGTCACACGTGACCGATTCAAACCTCAAGTCACCAGGCCACTGCAACTGAGCACCCGTTGCCACATGTTGGCCATGTACGTCGTCCTGGAAGGATACCTCGGATTGGTATGCGACTACCCGGAAGCCTACAAAGGCGAGGAAGGATTCGAATTCATCCTCGATTGTCCGACCGTTTGGGATCAGATCGTGGTGCCCGATGCCCGCGTTGGCGAATATGTGATCATTGCCCGCCGGCATGGCGACGACTGGTATGTCGGAGCAATTACAAACGGCAAAGCCCGTACACTGAACTTATCTCTCGATTTCCTCGGGGATGGCACTTACACAGCCGACATATATACCGATGCAGAAGATGTCTCCCAAGATCCCAACCGTCTTGCACACGAAACACGAGAGGTCACAGGAGAAGATACGATCGAACTGCCTTTGGCTGCAGATGGGGGAGCAGCACTGCGCATCATCAAAAAATGATTACAACATTAATCCGGAAACAAAGGAGGGTTGCCGGCGGGCAACCCTCCTTTGTTCATTATTTCGGATAAACTCTTATCAATACTCACGGCAAATTGGCCCACGAACTATCCGATCAAATACTTGCTCTTTGGCAAATAAGACAACGCCTTGGTCAGTCCGTAACAGAGCACAAACGTCACGCTGCCCACGACCACAATCGTCAACGGAATTGAATCAATATAAGGCGACAGCGTACGATAAACTGCATTGAGAACAAATATATGCATCAAATAAATACCATAACTCAATTTCGAAATATCGCGTACGACCCATTCAATCCGCCCGTTATGGCACTGAATCTTTTTCATCATCAGAAACAGACCCGTAGTCATCAAAACCACATTAGGCGTACAGAAACGCCAGCCACGTTCCCAGTCGACCATCTCGGACGACGTGCTTGCAAAGTGACCGAATATGAAGAACGTGGCTACATAGCCCACCAAATAGAGCGGTAACCCTATGGCGATACTTTTCTTTACCGACCAATTGACATGGGTACGGATATAGTGGGCCAGCACAACGTAACCGATATAACCCGACACATACCAAAATGGAGTAAATTCGTTCCAAACGCATTCGCCATACAACTCCGGCAAGAACAGTTTCACATAGTGATAAAACGTAGTCAGAAACCACACCGCCAAAAAACCCTGCTCAAACCGTTTAGAGACCGTCTTAAGCCACGGCGAGATAACCGGCATAATCAGATAAACACCGATCAGCATATATACAAACCAGAGATGCCCGGCATTCATATTGAAATTATAGAGCAATCTGACCAGTTTATTTTTGACCTCGCCACCATCAAACTCGCCCCAAATTGCAGGGAGCGTTGCATAAAACACGGACCAAATCAGAAACGGAATCAAAACCCGCATGAAACGGCGACGATAGAACACTCCTGGCGTTTCATGATCACGCAACGGCAACAACAAATAGCTCGACACCATCACAAAAAGCGGCACACAAGCTCGCAACGCGCTATCGAACAGATTAAGCCAAAACGGATCGTCTGGAATCGTATAATAAAAAAATTCGCACGCATGAACGAGGATCACCATAAAACAGGCAATCACCCGAATAAAATCCAAATATACAATACGCCCCCCGGGCATCTGTGTAGCTGTTTGCATCCTATTATCATTTTTATGATTACATAATATCTGGCGCGACATTATCCGGCTCCATCCAGTTCAAGTCCGACATACTGTCCGAAGCCCTCACATCTGCCACCAGCAACCGTTGCCTTCTTACCCGATAAGATATTTGCTTCCTGGCAGATAAGACAATGCTTTTGATATCCCATAACAAATAATAAAGGTCACGATAGCCACCGAAAATATCTGTCCTGGAATCGAATCGATCATCGGGCCCAACACTTTGTCTACCGCACGTAAAACCAACATATGCATCAGATAAATGGCAAAACTCATTTTTCCGATATCGCTCACCAACCACGATACTTTGACACTGCGGAAACGGACTTTCTTCAACATCAAGAATGCTCCGGTAGTCATCATCACGACATTGAACGTGCAGAAACGCCATCCGCGTTCCCAGTCAACCCAATTGTCAGAAGTACTGGCAAAATGGTCAAAAATCAACAATGTGGCCGCATAACCCACCGCAAACAGAGGAATACCGACCAACAAGGTCTTACGCAACGACCAGTCGACATAGGTCCGGATATAATGAGCCAGCACTACATATCCAATATACCCGGATACATACCAGAAAGGTGTAAATTCATTCCATGCACACTCGCCAAACAAATCTCCACGAGCAACCTTGAGATAATGATAGAATGTTGTCAGAAACCATACCACAAGGAAACCACGCTCAAACTGTTTCGACACAGTCTTAAGCCATGGAGAGATGACCGGCATGATCAGATAAACGCCAAACAACATGTACATGAACCACAGGTGCAACGAATAATAGCTGAAATTTGTCGACAGAATATTGAGTTCATGCCGTACGCGCTCACCATCGAATTCGCCCCACAGATAAGGCAACACAGCATATAATACAGACCAAATTGCAAAAGGGATAAAGATCCGCATAAAACGTCTTTTATAAAATGTCCCCGGCTTCATATCGTCAGGCAGGGGCACCAGCAAATAACTCGACACCATAACAAACAGCGGCACACAGGAGCGCATTCCACTACTAATCAAGTTATTCCAAAAATAATTTCCCTCGCCGATCATATACCAAAAACAGTCGGTGGAGTGTACAACAATCACCATGAAGCAGGAAAGAGCTCGAATGAAATCAAGCCAAACAATCCGACCCGATGGATTGAGTGTAGAAGTTTGCATCATATTGGGTAATACTTTAAGGTTACAATACTATAGTAAAAATATTATAAATCCGCTATCCACGCAAATACCACAACCGGTTTTTATCGTTTCAAGCCATTTCAGAAAAAAAACATACTTTTTCACACTTACTTGTTATAATTTTCAGGGAAGTTCCCATAACACAAAAACACAAGGCGGGAAATAAGTCCAAACCATTTCCCGCCCTGAATCTATGCAGACACTACAACTGCCCCGTCACAAAACACCCTCATTGACCAATACATTCATACCACCGATCATATAAAGTCGCAGCATATTGGTGACCTGAGCTGTAGCTCGCTGAATATTTTGCTCCCTTAGCAAACCATAATGAATCAGACGCGAATAAACCCCCTCGGGTGTTGCAATCGCCATCCAGACCGTTCCCACAGGCTTATCCGGAGTCCCTCCGCCAGGACCGGCAATACCGGTCGTCGCAATCGCATAAGTACTGTTCATCAACCGACGTACACCTGCTGCCATTTGTTCGGCTACTTCACGGCTCACGGCCCCATGTGCCGCCAGTGTCTGCGAATCGACACCGAGCACACTCGTTTTAATGTCATTACTGTATGAGACCACCCCTCCGAGAAAATAGGCCGAAGCACCCGCCATCGCTGTAAAACTTGCCGATAAAACCCCTCCGGTACACGACTCCGCAACCGCCAACGTTTCTCCTCGTTCGGTCAGCATGTCCGCTACGGCCGACTGCACAGTTGCGCCCTCAAATCCAAGAAAATAGGCCGGGATCAATTTACGTAACGCCGCGAACTGTGCCTCAATTTCACGTTCGGCCCGATCGCGATCGACCTCGTAGGCCGAAAGCCTCAACCGGATAAATTGAGGATTGGGTAGATAAGCCAATTTCAGGTATGAGGGCAGCGCTTCCTCCCACGGGGCAATAGTCGTTGCCAACACAGATTCGGCCAATCCGAACGTGATCACGGTCCGATGCACATTGGCCTGTAAACGGAATTGATCACACAATCGAGGCAATACCTCATCACTCATCAAAGCCTTCATTTCAAACGGAACGCCAGGCAATGAAACCAGCACACGACCATCACGCTCGAACCACATACCGGGAGCTGTACCGTTACGGTTGGGCAAGACAGTGCAACCGGTCGGCAACACAGCTTGTCCACGATTCAGTTCGTTGAATGCGATACCCCGTTCGGCAAGCATCTTCTCCAGAAATTCATAAGTGGGACGATGCAAGGCCAATCCACATCCGAAGTACGAGGCCAATGTACTTTTGGTTATATCATCCTTCGTAGGGCCAAGGCCTCCCGTGACGATCACCACCTCAGCCCGTGCCAAAGCCCGGTCAATCGCTTCGTCAATCTGTTCCGAATCATCTCCTACAGTAGTACGCTCGCCTACTTTAATACCAGCCTCATTGAGACGCTGACTGATCCATGTAGCATTCGTATCATGAATTTGTCCGATCAGTATCTCGTCACCGATCGTAATAATTTCCGCACGCATGATTCTTTTCTATTTTAAAATCTGCAACTCTTCGATCCAGCCATGTGCCATCTTCTCCAAACACAAACGAGTCTGCCAAAACAGACTCGCCTTACCCTCGATCAATAACGTCCTGCCGCGATCTCCGCATCCAGTTTGAGCCGTTTGCATATCCGTTTCACAAACAGCGGCCCATTATATATATATCCTGTGTACACCTGAATTAGACTTGCTCCGGCTTTCAACATCTCGACCGCATCGTCTTCTGTCATGATTCCACCCACCCCGATGATCGGGAAACGGCCATCGGTCTTCCGATGAATATACCGCACCATTTCAATCGAGCGTTTTGTTAACGGTGCCCCGCTCAGACCCCCATTACCAATTGCTTCGACCGATTTAGACGAGGTTTTCAGATTTTCCCGGCTCCGTGTCGTATTGGTTGCGATCACTCCGTCAAGACTGCATTCCACCATCACGGCGATCATTTCGTCGACTTGCTCCCACGTCAGATCGGGCGATATTTTCAGCAATATCGGGCGGTATTGATTCTGTCCTCGGCGAAAATCGAGTAACCCCTGAAGAATCGTCTTCGTACTTTCCCGGGTCTGTAATCCTGTCAGATTCGCCACATTCGGACAACTTACGTTGACAACGAAATAATCCACGTATTCATACATGGCCCGAAACAGTTTGAGATAATCTGCCGCTGCATTCTCATTCGACGTCAGGGTATTCTTTCCCAGATTCCCTCCGACCACAAGACCTGGACGGCGATGTCGCAAGTTGCACACGGCATGTTCCATTCCCTGATTATTGAACCCCATACGGTTGATCAGCGCATGATCCTCCGGCAAACGAAACAATCGCGGACGAGGATTCCCCGGTTGAGCCTTAGGTGTCACGGTACCTACTTCAACAAAACCGAACCCCATTGCCGCGAGTTCCTCATAAACCTCGGCATCCTTATCGAATCCGGCAGCCAAACCCACAGGATTGGGAAATTTCAAGCCAAACACCTCGCGTTCAAGCAAGGGGCTGCGCATTGCAAAGCACTGCCGGAGAATCCATTTGGCTCCCGGCATGCAACCCGCCACACGAAGTCCTTTCACAATGATTCGATGGATAGTCTCGGGAGGAAAACGAAACAGAATGGGTCGTAAAAATTGTCGATACATGTATGTTTAGATTAAATCCGTCACAAAGTTATGAAATAATTTGCGACATCGTCAACCGGAACAAAAAAGGAGCCACCGTCTGGATCATACGAGATCGAAATCATCTTATCTCTTCCCTTAGATCACCTTGGCCCGACATAGAGTCCCAGGACAATGCTTTCGGTTTTCTCACGGCTGATCTGTCACGTCACCGAACGAGCAGACAGAGCTCTCAGACCGCACACCAGCCTCACAATCGATATGAATCCGAAGCAAATCAGCGTATATTCCTACGATTCCGAAGCATCAGTATACGCTTCATTTTCTGATCAAGGAGAATTAAGACGCCCCTGATGTCCCCTTAAAAATACTCCGACCGATATCGATAATGATTTCGCTGCTCTTCAAACTGCTGCGGCGAGCGACGCAACCGATCACTTTCGGCCTGCAGATCGAAATATCCTCCGATGGTCCGACACATCTCGCTCCAACTCAACGAAGGATCGGGCACCGTGCGATGCACACCCCGAGGATACCATCCTTCGAGAGGCAAACCGAAATGGCGTGCCAGTGCATCGACGACCATAGCCGCACCGTTCGCCTTACCCTGCATTGAATAACCCGCAATATGGGGGGTACCGTATGTGGCCATCGATAAAAGCGCGCGGTCGATCTCCGGCTCGTGGCACCATGTATCAATCACACATCCTCCGAGTCGGCCCTGAACAATGGCCGTTTTAAGTGCTTCTTCGCAAACTACTTCTCCTCGAGAGCTATTAATCAGCCACGCCCCCTGGCGCATAGCTGCAAAAAATGAGGCATCAGCCATATCGGCCGTCCGATCCACACCCTGACGGATCAACGGCACATGTATGGTAACCAAATCCGACTGAGACAATAATGTACCAAGATCCACAAAAGGCATTTCCGGTTCCCGACGAGCCCGAGGAGGATCACAACATAACACGTTAAAACCCCAACGCCCGGCATATTCCGCGACCAAAGACCCTACATGTCCCACACCGATCACACCGAGCGTCGTCTCATGGGGAGACCGTCCGGTACGGCTGCACCATTCGGCCAACACCGCCGCTACATACTGCAACACCCCGCGTGAATTACATCCTGCTGCCGTAGCTACCTCAATACCATGCATCCGGCAATACTCCATATCGATATGGTCAAAGCCGATGGTCGCCGTACCGACAAACTGGACCTTAGACCCATCAAGCAACCGATTATTGCACAGGGTTCTTGTCCGGACAATCAAGGCATCCGCCTCCTTCACATCGTCCGGTCCTATTTCCGTTCCGGGCAAATAGACCATCTCTGCATACGGCTCAAGTACGCCCTTCAAATACGGAATATTCCGATCAGCAACAATACGTATCATATTTCCATTCAGTGATCCACCGCGTAAAGTTATGCATCCAAACTGAAAAACAAAAACCCCCGCCTCACGAGGCGGGGGCCACCCAACTTAATGTTTTTTTTGATTATGAAATAACCAATCCTCAGCCTCAGTTCTCTCAACGATACCAAGAATCATTAATAAAACGAATCGTACAAACCGTTATTGTGAGACTTTAGGAAAAATAAACACCGAACATCCTTAACAATACACGATTATCCACCCAAAATCCGATAATTCATTCAATACGATTTCAGATGAGCTTAATTCCATCGGACACCGCATTATGCCTTTACAATTCACCAATATTTACCTCTTCGTTCATACTCGAATCGGGGTTGTGACCCACACCCACCACATCCATATTCACCCCATCCGCCCTACGAATTTTTCGGAAAAAGCAGAGTTTGCATTATATTTGCCCCATTCTAACATGCAATCGATCTGTCACATGAACCTCGAATCTTTCGATCCTAACGGCGTGGGCATTGACAACGGGTCCTACTTTGGCATGCCATTTACCCCCGAAGAGTCCCGTCTCGTACTACTCTCGGTTCCCTGGGATGTTACCGTCTCATACGGTGCCGGTACGGTCGGAGGCCCCGATGCCATCATCGGTGCTTCGACGCAACTCGACCTATACGATCCTTTGAATCCAGGACAATGGCGCAAAGGTATTGCCACGCTCGACATTGACTATTCGATACAGGAACGCAGCATGTTATTGCGCGAAGACGCCCGGCGCGTTATCACCCACTTAGAATCCGGCGGCAATTCCACAGACGACAGCATTCGGCGCAGACTGCAACGGATCAATGATGCCAGCGAAACACTGGCTGAGGAAATATATACAGAATCGAACCGCTGGCAATCCAAAGGGAAAGTGGTTGGTTTGATAGGTGGCGACCACAGCACACCGTTGGGACATATCCGTGCAGTTGCAGAGCGCCATCCAGAGCTGGGAATCCTACACATTGATGCCCATGCAGACCTGCGCCCCGCATATGAAGGGTTCACTCAATCACATGCCTCGATCATGTATAATGTGCTGAACCGCATTCCGGATGTCACCCGTATCGTCCAGGTAGGGATACGGGATTATTGCGACCAGGAAGCCACATTAGCCGACACTGACCCGCGAATCACATGGTTCGAGGATACCCGC
>CASDSC010000181.1 GCA_949283215.1 uncultured Alistipes sp.
GCGGTTCGAACGCTCGACCCACAGCTTAGAAGGCTGTTGCTCTATCCAACTGAGCTACGGAACCCGATATTGCCACAAAATTATATCAATAAATTTGATTCTCCAAATAAGCTTTTACGAGTAATCTCAATACAATAAATTTCTGATTGCAATACTATCACAGGCCTTCAGACCCAACCTCTTCGACGTAAGCAATCCAGTTCACCATAAAAAAAGTGCGTCGCATGATGCGGACGCACTTTACCAATTCCATAGTTACTGCCTATTTTTTCTTCAAGAAAGTATACTGATTATAAAGATCGGTAACGCCATACACCATCGCCGTGATACCGAACAATATAAATACCGTAGCGGCCGTTTCGAAAGGATCGATCATTACAATGATACCGCCAATCAATATAATCACGGGGAACACATAACTCAACAACGGGATTGAGAATCCGATCTTACGCGCTTTCACTAATGTAGAGACTTCGCTGATTGCAGCCACGGCCAACAATACGCCCAAAATAAACATCAAAACCGAGACGAAAAACGAAGGGAACAAAATCAACAGTAACCCGACGAGTGATGAGACCGTAGCACCCACCGGGAACATACCCTCCACATCATGGCGTTTCGATGCGAAATAGGAAGTTATCACAACGACACCACCAACTAATAGGATTACACCTAGAAAAATTACGATGTAATTGAGCGCCACATCGGGCCAAATTACAAGGACTAATCCCAGAACAATTGCCAGGACACTTCTCCAAATGTTTATTTTTGCATTCATCACATTAGATTTATATGTTATTACACTTCTTCAAACGATCCACCAACCACACTATCGAGACGATACAACTCCCGTGCTAAAACGGCAGAATTCATCTTCAAACGGAAAATAAAAATCTGGACAGGTCACAACTCTTCGTCTTCTTTTCTTCCTCCCATCCGGACTATACAACACATCCTAACTCAGCCTTCCATATCATGACGGAATAACCGGCCCAAATTTCCAACACTTCTTCATTACATGCAGACCTTGCCGTCACCTTCGAACCGCCACGAAATAAAGATTTACTCGGCGATTCCTAAGATTTTACAAGTCTGTTCAGGGCGATATTTCATTCGGATACGCCACAACAATTCACTTGCCGACACAGTTTTGATCTGCGGCAACAACAGATCCTCCGATACCTTTACCGGACCAAACCCGGCCCCCAACCCTTCGCACAACGGACTGGTCAGTCCGAAATCGGACCAGGCATGTACGATTGTCCACGACAACTGTTGTTGATCAGGGCCGTCATCGGCAATCACGTCTCGATTAATCAGCGAAGACACATATTCCGGGGTACCACAGCGAGGCCTGTTGGGATCGACATCGTTCCAAAGGCTATACCTCGCCGTTGATACCGGGATATCGATCCCATCTCTATTCGGGAACCAATAGGTCGCCCCTTCGAGTTCATACGGATAATATTGTACGGCAAGCATACCGGTAAGCCCTTCGATCTCTTCAGCATAAATTTTGAATGCCTGTTGGGCTTCGGGACTATCGACATCCTTGCAGATAAAACCGAACACGGTGATTCCGAGCCGGTGGAAATGATAATCGAGCCGACGGGCAAATGCCCGCAACAACTCTTCACGGTTCGGTCTGTTAATAGCAAACTGATCGGGATACTGATATCCTCCGCCATACTCGATCAAGGAAAAATTACTCTTTTGTAAAGCGGCAATATCTTTCCACACCGAAGGCGCCATAACGGAGAGGTTGACCGGACAGGTTGTCCAACTCAGTCCTACCGAATCCCGAGCGGGATTACCCAGATAACGCGGGTCATCGACAAACGCCCCGATTGTCCATTGCATATTGTCCCCATCACTCATGACATAGGCATGAAAATCGGCCGTATCGGTAAAATCGATGGTCTTGGGATCGACCTCGCATGCACGTGCGGGCACACCCTTTTCAGCTCCGGCTGACAACAGCGGCAAATTACGGCACCAGTTGGTTGCGGTGTTGTAATGCCCCCACCGGGTGATTGCACCGGTATACTCATCCTCATCCCCGCAGTTCCAACCCAGAATCGGGGATAAAGGCCTTACCCATTCCAGAACCTGTTCAGCCAAATCCCCGGTATCGTAATACAACATAAGTCGTTGCGCGATGGCGATGTCACGGCAATTTGTCACCAACGGATCGATACTGAGGGCCGACCCGTTATTCAACAGTGCTTTGTTCAGGACGAAACACTGTTCAGGTGTTTCATAACGGGCATCCTTAAGCAATCGAAATCCATGCCTCCGGACTTCACTTTCCATTGTTTCGTCGACCAGAATTCCCTGTAAAATTCCGGCATATACCGTGGCAACATTGGCCGAGAGGTCGATATCGTCCCTTCTCGTATAGAGCGGGCCACTCCAACCATCCTTCCGGTAGAGCACATAACCTTTCACCACACGCTCTTTTTTGAGATAATCGGCCAACTCCCAAACTCCCATTGTCATGGTATCCGAGATATCGAGCCGATCGAGTACGGCTTCGAAATGACGGGCATAACTCCGACTATTCGGGTCACGGATCCACACCAGCGCATCGAACCGTTCTTCATTTACGGCCTGAGCCGCCAATCCCGACAACGATTCGAGCAACATGGCCTCCGCCCATTGGTCAGGCAATTCACAAACGATCACCCTGCGGGGAATTCGCTGCAGAGGCCATCCATAACGTCCGTCATATTCATCGTCCTTTCCCGATGAATCCTTCTTCTGCTCCGATACCCGTACAGTATCTTCTGATTTCGGTTCAGCCTCCTGTTCCAACGACACCTTTCCACCATTCAAATCACCTCTTCCCCGGACATCAAGACACAAGACTTCCTCACCATCCTGCCCTTTCGATTCCTGCACAGCCTCTGCACGAGTCACTCCGACCAACCAAACCCCCACGATCAACCCGATACGCAAGATTTTTCTCCACCGCTCTGTATTTCGATTATTCGTCATCGTCGTTTTTGTTTCGGCAAGCCGTTTTGATGGGTCGTGCGGGATTTCCGGCCCAGACTTCGCCTGCAGGAATATCATGTGTCACAACGGCACCGGCACCGACAATCGCTCTGTCTCCAATAGTGACCCCCTTCAATATCGTCGCATGGGCCCCGATAAACACATCCTGTCCGATACGCACAGGAGCTGATTTTCGTTTTAGCCGATCCGTTACGGGATCCTTGCGGTCATGGGGATCGAGGGCATGAAAGTCGGTATCGTATATCACCGTACCGCCGCCGATCATCGTCCGATCGCCGATCTCCACTTCACAGAAACAGACGATTGCCGTACCGCTCATTCCGACCGCATGACCGATTTGTAAAAGCGCGCCATCCCCGACACGCCACAAACAACGCTGTTCTCTGCCGATACGATTATACCGTTCCCCACTGTTGACCCTCAATCGATCGCCAACCTCGATTCGGCCGCTTCCTTCGACAACCACATCAAGCGGTCCGCACAATACCGCACCCTGACCGATCCGACATCGCGCAGCCCGCAACTCCATACGATTCCGGACAGCACAAGCCGCATCATACAGTTTCAGGTCCAACCGACGCCATGCTTTATACAACTTTACCAGTACATCCATATCGATTGCTTATTACGGGTCCCTGTCATACCGATCCTCAACACATAACCTCACCCCCCAGCACCTTTTGGGTCGATTTTATTCCGTCCTTAGACAACAGGTCACCGTACCGGCATATCTTCAAAACGGATTATCACTCGGTCCGTCCATTGGACCGCACGACACTGTCTGCAGCCACACCGGTCTTGGGGTTCACTGCCGCACTGTCTGTCACAGGCCGATCGATCAATCCACGACTGATCAAAAGCGGTTCACGACTCGGTTCATGCCCGCGGAAACGGGTATAGAGAGTCATACCATCAGCCGTTCCCCCTTGTGAAAGAATTTGTTCACGGAAAGCACGGGCGACTTTTGGGTTGAATATATCGCCTGTTTCGACGAACGCGGCAAACGCATCCTTATCGAGCACCTCGGCCCAAATGTAACTGTAATAACCGGCCGAATATCCTCCGTCAAAAATATGGCTGAAATACGGATAACGATACCTTGGTTCGATCTGAGGTATTAAGCCCCGACGTGTCGCGAGGGCCTCGTGTTCAAACTCGTTCACCCCAGTATTCAGACTGTCTTTAAGCGAATGGATATCCATATCAATATATGAGGCAGCCAAATATTCCGCAGTAGCGAAACCTTGGTTGAAAAGGGTACTGGCCTGAATTTTTGCGATCAGTTCGTCGGGAATGACCTCTCCGGTAGTATAGTGGAATGCATATCTACGCAACATTTCGGGTTCCAACGCCCAATTCTCCATAATCTGCGAAGGCAACTCGACGAAATCTCTCTCCACACCGCCCAGTCCGGCGTATTTGACATCGGAGAATAGCGAATGCAAGGCATGCCCGAACTCATGGAACAGTGTTTCGGTATCATCGAGCGAGAGCAACGCCTCGCCGTTATTTCCAGGAGGGGTAAAATTGGCGACGATACTCACGACCGGAGCCACCCGTTCGCCATTCTTATAGCGTTGCATGCGGAACTCTCCACACCAAGCGCCACCGGCTTTGCTGGCCCGGGGGAAGAAATCGAAATAGAGTATACCGAGATGAGTATTGTCAGCATCAAGTACTTCGTATGCCTGACATTCTTCATGGTAAATCGGAACAGCGACCGGTCTGATCGTCACCCCGTACAGACGGTTTGCCAACCAGAAAGCCCCGCTTCGCACACTGTTAAGCGACAAATAGGGACGCAACATCTCCTCATCGAGATCGTATTTTTGTTTACGCA
>CASDSC010000182.1 GCA_949283215.1 uncultured Alistipes sp.
AGATCATGCGCCAGAAAATCGCCCTGGCGGGGTTGTCTGACCGCATATCGGTCGACTCTGCGGGGACCTATGGCGGACATGCGGGCGACCTGCCCGATCCTCGAATGCGTCGTGCTGCAGCGACTCGCGGGTATTGTCTGAGTAGCCGGGCGCGTCGTATTGTTTCAGATGATTTCGATCGGTTCGACCGGATCGTGGTAATGGACGACACCAATTACGAACGGGTCCATCGGATGGCTCCCGATATTGCATCGGCCGAAAAAATCGATCGTATGACCGATTTTTGTCTGAGATACAATGCCGATCATGTGCCAGATCCCTATTATGAGGGGGCTGAAGGATTTGAAAAAGTACTCGATTTGTTGGAAGATGCCTGTGACGGTCTTTTGACCGAAGTACGTCGTGCGTTGGCATAACAAATCAAAATATCTGGCGCGGCACAAAGCACTGCCGGTCTGATTTCTTCAATGGTTCTGCCTTGTCACTCCGATGATTACCGGACTTCGATACTGAAATCGTTTTTATATTGTACCAATGCCCATTCGGTATTGTTTTTTTTCTCCTTTTCGGATCCGGTAAACAGGTAAGGGGTTTGCAATGATGTCGGCTGGTTGTTGAGTGTTTGAGTCAGGTTACCTTGCGAGTTGTGGATCATCGCATTGACAAATGTTTTCGTGACATCGTATCCCCGGTATGCGTAGGGCGAGGGGAGGGCGTTGAAAGCGGCTATGTACCGTTTGTCGAAACTCATGACCTTGGGGTTGCTCCGGTCAGCATGGTATGAGGTGACATAATGTACATTCAACTTGAAAAACAATGTTTTATCGATATTACGGAAGCGGGACCATTGGTTCGTTCCGATAACCTGAATCACCGGATTTTTAATGCTACGTGCAATCAGATTGTTCTGTACCGTACTGATACGCGCCATGATCTCTTCCAGCGTATTCTCATTGGCCGGCAGCATGACAAATACATTTTCCTTTTCGCCGCTCAACATATTTTCCAACGTTGTGGTCGACATACTTTTCGTATAGTTGAGCTGCTTGTATCCTGCAGGTAGTAAAGGTGTGATTTCACGCTCGAACTCCGTGTCGAGCGTACCTGCACGAACGACGATAATATTTTTGTCGGGAGACAGTAGCGGGCGCAATTTTTCCGTTTTATACTGCTCTTCTGGTGCGACTTGATAGAGTAACGGGGCCTGCTCAGTGGAGAATGCCGCCAAAGGAGAGACTACGGGAACGCCGTTATGATCTGCAAATTGCAATACAGGAGACAAACATTCTTCGTATACGGGTCCGATAATTAAATCTGCTGCAACGAAATTGGGATCTTGTACAACTTGTCGGGTCACATCGATTGAACGCCCTGTCGAATAGAGGGTCATATTGACAGAAGATCCGGCGGCTTTGATCTCTTCCAAAGCCAAAAGAGCTCCGTGATAAAATTCAACGAATCCTTTGTCTTGCCGGGCATTATTTTGTAGCGGCAATAGCATGGCGATGTGCAACGGACGCGTTGGATCAATAGCTTTGATTTGCGTGTTCTGCAGCATCAAAGTGTCCGATATTGCAGGATGAGATACGGTGTCCTGGGCAACGATGACAGGTTGTTCGGGGGATGACTGGCGCGGAACTTTGATGATGGTTCCTGCTTTCAGACCGTCGCTTAATACACTGGCGTTGTATTGTCTGAATTGATCTTCCGAGAGTCCGTATCGTTTGCTGAGCGAATAGATCGTTTCGCCTTTTTCGACTAAATGGTGTTCGAAATTGTCAGACAAGCTGTTTAATGCATCTTTGTAGTCAGTCCATTGTTGTTCGATTTCCGTATCTGACGCTTCTCCTACGCTTTCTTTCCGGATACGGATCTGTTGCCCGATTGACAGCAGATTCGGGTCGAACCCGGGATTGTCTTCGACAATGGTTGAGATAGGAATACCGTATAGTTTAGAAATCGAATATGCAGTTTCTCCTTTATTGACTGTATGGATCGTAAACAAACGGTTGACCTGTCTTGGTTTCAGTTCTTTTTTCGGAACGGCGATCGGAATTTTCAACACTTGTCCGATCGAGAGTGGGGCAACAGCCTGCGGGTTGTTTTTAATGATAGCCTCTTCGGTTACATCATATAGTTTACTCAATCCGTAGACCGTTTCACCTTGTTTTACGGTGTGTACATAGAACCGTTCTCCGGCGATACTGACGATACTGGCCGATTTTTCTTTGGGCTGAGATGATGGAAATAATTGAGCTTCTGCCCGGATACTTCCGAGCAGTAAAAAACAGACGATTCCAGTGTACGCAAATTTATTCATGACTGGTCGTTAATGATGCGACAAGACAATTTGATACAAAGATAACAAACTTTCCGAAAGCGTCGAAACGGAAGAAAAGAATTACAGAGTGAAAGTTGTCGCCGAGAGGATTGAGTGGACAGTTTCCGGAAATCAATCGTTCAAACTGAATCTTTGTGTCATAACAACGAATTGGATGTCGAATATAGTATGTGTAGTGACATAAACGAAGTTCGGGTTGGTTTCCCACAAAAGGAAACCAACCCGAACTCAACCTAATCTAAAAACTATTTTGCGACAGGGAACATGCTGATGCGGAATCGAGTGCAGCCATAGGGTATAAGTGTTACATAGTCTGTTTCTCCGCTTTCAACCAATTCGGAAGGCATCGGTTGGATTTCGGTGGGTTGCCAATCGAATTTGCGAGCTTTTACGGTCAATTGGATCGGTGCTTCATCGCATTGCCAACACCAGTGGGCTGGCATATCGGATGCTGCGACTTGCACATCGGTGTCAATATTTTTTACATCAAGGGCATATTGCCATTCGGCGTTGGGGTCTTGTGCATTAAGTCCCGTTTCGGCAATCGGAAGAGCGAATAGCATTGGGCCATAATAGATACATTGATAGGGGTTCTTGATGTCGGTCAATTTTGCCAACGGACGTCCCCCTGGTACTCCCGTGCATTCGACCTTGAAATAATCAATATTTGGGTATGGCGTTTCTATGCCCGATTCGACCATTACATGCATCGGTAATACCAGGTTCACTCGATCGCCTTGTGCCCATTTGCGATCGATCACGGCAAATCCATTCTCCGTCGTATAATCGATTGCTTCTCCGTTGACGGTGATTTGCGGGGTTTTGCACCATGCGGGTAATCTTAGGTACAATGGGAAACGGACCTTCGCAGCCGGTTCGATCGTAAATTCGATCTGGTCACCGAACGGATATTGTGTTTGTTCGGTAATCGTAACGGGAACATTTCGTTTTCCTGCGACGGTCTGAACAGAAGACGGTCCATACAGAGCTGCGACAACACCATAGTCCATTGAAGCCATCCACATGTGCATGATATAGTTCGGCACAGCTCGATTCAGGTTGCCGGCACAGCACAGTACGGTGTGTCCTGTCGGACGGAATACGTACGACGAATGACGGGCCTCTTTCGGATCTGCGTCCATCGGGGCATTGGGGAAAGCTCCGGGCAATATGTTTTCGACCCGGTTGGGGCTCTGATAATAGGCGACGTTTTTATAATCGCGTGAAACGGCGGCGGGAGCCGCATTGAAAAATACGCGTTCGATCCGGTCACCGTAGCTACCTTCTCCGGTTACCTGCAATACCTCCTGATAAGATACAGGTGCACAAGCTACATTGCAGGTTTCAATATTTCGTGTCGATCCGATCCCTGCGGTAAACTCTTCGGAAGAGATCACGCCGCACGGTAACATGTGGTATTGATCCTGGTAAGCGAAACTGTGCAAAGTGGCTTCCAGTTGGCGACGATCGCCGTTCCAAGGATATATCATGGCCGGGATTCGGATGTTTTCGTACATGACCACGCCGTGACCGGGTCCGAAGATGTCGTTGACCCATGCGTCGACAGCCGCGTTGTATTCTGCGCTGTGAGACATCGAATCGACGATTTGCAGAATAGCCGGATTACCGCTCATCATATAGGTTTTCAGCATCGGGTCGACATTACAAGCTCCGGTCACGTCTCCGTAACCACGGAGGACTGGTAATGGAAATTGACTGTAAACCTTTTCCAATGCAGCCAATACATCGGGATCACCTGTTGCCTGATAATAAGCGACCAAAGCACGTCCCATGTGGGAGTGAGCCCAGCTATTGAACCCGTCGTTGCCGATAAATCCTTTTTCTTTCCAGTAAATAAAAGTACGGGCGGTGTCGAGTACTCCGTCGACCACCATGTCAAGCCGAGATGAGATCTTGTCGATCAACGCGCTATCCTTCATTATATAAGCGAGTTTGACCGCACCATCGAGCCAGTAGGAGGCTTGTTCGAGCGGCCATCCGCTACCGTCTATGGGAGAGGTGCCGGGAGCTACGAAGCCTTTCCCTTTCCATGCTTCGGCAAAGGTTGTCGAATATTCGTCGATATGCCCAGTAATTCCATCAGCTGCAGCAGCGGCCCAATCCCGGATCCATCCTTCGGGTTGTACGGCGCCGGGGGCTAAGGGAATGAATTTAGGTTTTACGACAGGACCTGCGTCGGACTGTAATAGATCGCGCTCTTTGATCAGTAAGTTGTCTGCAAAAGTCGTTGTTTTGGAGCATGATGCCAGCGCAAGACTTACGACAATGGTAGTAGTAAGAAGTAGACTATGTTTCATGGCCGCTGAAATTTGAAATGTTTACACAAAGAAAACATGTTTATACAAATATAGGCAAACACTAGGAAATAAGCAAGTATGAGAACTGTTGAAATCATTCTGATTCAACTTTTTCAAACTTCATATGGTATCCATACATGGTCTTGTATATTACTGGGCCTTTAAGCAGGAAATGGGTAGTATTAAGGTTCATTGTATGGCAGGATGGCGAAGTAATTTTATTATGATGGATTTTAGATTGTCGGGGTATCGTGTGGTTTGTTGTAAAAAAAAGAAACAGGTCAAATTTCGACCTGTTTCTTTTTAACTTGTTATTGTTGCTCGTTATTGAGCATTGTTAGCCTCGATCGGGAAGTTTTTAGGTTCGTAGCGTTTTACACCCCAACGTTTTCTGAGGCGGAATGAATCAATACCCAAACCTGCACCCATAGCCAAATCAGCTTTGCCTACATATTCGAACCGCAAAGTGTGTACACCCGGTTCGAGTTCGTACTGACCGAGGCTGATTTCGCTCACTTTTGTTTCCGGGCTGTAGAAGTTGTACATCGGACGTACCTCTTCACCGTCAAGTAGGATACGGTAAGCTCCAAAGTCATACGAGTGGGTCAGACGCAGAGTCGGTTGAGCCAGCTCTTTCTTGTCGACATTGAATTGGCATTCGAGGTATGCACCTTCTTCTTGTCCTTTGTCAGGGAAGAAGAGCAGCTGTCCTTCGCCAGTCCAGTCATAACCTTCTTGGATTTGTGTGCGGCCTGGAGAGTGTTTTGCCGTTTTCAACAGATCTTTACCTTCGGTAATAATATCGAGGTTTGGCAGACGACGTTCAGCAGCGCTCGGCAGTGTTGTGAATCGTTTGGGTTGACCGATCTGGTACCAGAATGCGACTGATGCGAAGTCATCGTTACGATCGACATGACCACGATATTGACCTTCGGCCACTTCGTCTTCGGTCATCCAACCCACGTCTTCGATGGTCACTTTGAGAGATTCTTTGAAACGGATCGGATCAACGATATGCCAACGATAGTATGTGATCCACCAGCCGACCATACCCCATTCGCCTTCAAGACGTGCGATACCGCAATAAGGATAGGTTGTCGTACGGTTCATACCCCACGCATGTAGCGCATAGTCTTCAGTACCGGTACCTTGGATAGTCGGGGTTTCGTCACCATCGATATAGAATTTCTCATCGCCTTCACCGAACCATTCCGGGCTACGCGAACGACCGCTCATGACGGTTCCTACATAGTGGCCGGTTCCTTCAGCGTCGAGGATCAGATAGTCGACGTCGTTCGGAACGGGGAATTGTTGGTTGTATTGAGCACAGAAATAAGGTGTGTTCTTAGGTAATTTTTCCAAAGAGTAGTCCACTTGGAAATAAGTTGATCCGAGGTTTTTATCACTCTGGTTGATAAGTTCGATACGAGCCGATTTGTAGAAAGGCATGATCCAGAAGCAGTTGTATGAATCACCTTCTTCGACGAATACAGGCACAGAGTTCACTTCGTTACGTTTTCCGAAGCCAGCAGCGAAGAAGTCACCGAGTGGAGCTTCGACAGCAGGTTCCGTAGCGCCGTCCCAATACATACGGATGACGATTTCGCTATGGTCTGGGTTGTCTCCCAACCAACTTGGTCCCGGAGGTGGGCATGTAATCCATATGTGGTTGATAAAACCTTGGCCTTCGATATCGGCAATGACCAGCGTATCGCCAGCAGGGATATGACGTTGGTCTCCATTGCTTTGACGATTGGGATTCGCTGAGCTTGCACGGCGCGATTTACTGTCCGGTTTTACTTCTGTCAGATGGCCAAGCGGACCATTGAAAGCCACTTGGGCGTAACCTGAAGTTGAAATCAGGCAGGCCGATGCCATGATGGCGATTGTTAGTAGTGTTTTTTTCATGATTTTAGGTAATACATTAAAGTTTTACGGTGCTTAAAAGTAATTTTTTTTTATCGGTTCGACAAACGAATCCTAAAATTTAATAAATCTTATGCTGTCTGTTGATTTTAAAGCAATATTACGGTGTTGAAGGTGTCTGATCAGCGAAGTGATATGAATATTTTGACATGGGGGATACTGTGTGTCAAGATTGGATTTTCAAAAACACTGTAATATCTTATGAAAAGATGTATGTTGTACAGGCGTTGTTTATTAAGACCCATGAGTAAAAAACAAACATCCGAACTTTATGAGTTCGGATGTTTGTTTGAGAGTATTGTATCAGTTTATTCGTTGAATATTGCTGTTTCGGTGAATTTACCGAGAGCTTGATATTTCTTGTAGATTTCCAGATACAATTTGTGATTTTCAGCGTTAGGTTTGTAGGTTTTTGCAAAGCCTGCACCCATGGCGTCTTGCGCCTCTTCGACAGTTTTGTATACTCCACCTACGACAGCAGCGAACATCGCAGCACCCAAGGCACAAGCCTGTTCCGATTTGATGACCTTGATCGGCATGTTCAGCACGTCCGCAAGGGTTTGCATGACAAAAGGCGATTTTTGCGAAATACCGCCAATTGCAATGATCGAATCGATTTTGACACCTTGTTCGATGAAGCGATCCACGATAGCCTTCGATCCGAAAGCTGTTGCTTCAACCAGGGCACGGAAAATCAGCGGGGCACTGCTACCCAGCGTCAAGCCTGTAATGGTTCCTTTCAGCAATTGGTTGGCATCTGGAGTACGGCGTCCATTCATCCAATCCACAGCGATGATAGAACTTTCACTGACCGGTACTTTCTGAGCTTCTTTAGTAAGTGCCGGTATGATGCTATCGATCGTTTCTGCGATCAAAGCCTCTTTGGTCTTTTTGTCAAGGACTTTTGATTTTGCCAGAATGTTGCGGATTGGCCATGCCAGTACCTCCTTAAACCATGCGTAAATGTCTCCGAATGCCGATTGCCCAGCTTCAAGACCTACATAGCCTGGCAGAACTGAACCATTGACTTGGCCGCAAATGCCTGGAACCAGTTTGTCGCCCATGGTCTCTTTTGACGAGACGATAATGTCGCAGGTCGATGTACCCATAATCCGAGTCAGGATATTCGGTTTGATTTCTGATCCTACGGCACCCATGTGGGCATCGATAATGCCGACGGCAACAGCGATTCCTTCCGGAAGGCCGAGACGTTTTGCCCATTCCGGGGTAATGTATCCAGCCAGTTCGTCACCTGTGTGGGTTTCGGTAAACAGACGGTCACGCATACCTTTGAGCAGCGGATCGAGTTTTACGAGAAACTCTTCAGACGGAAGCCCGTTCCATGCCTCGTTCCACATAGCTTTGTGTCCGGCAGCACAACGGCTTCTCAGAATTTTTTCCGGTTGAGTCTGGCCCGTCAGCAGGGCAGGCATCCAGTCGCAATGTTCCAACCATGAGTATGCGGCATTGCGTACTTTTTCGTCATTGCGCAAGATATGCAACACTTTAGACCATACCCACTCTGAGGAATAAATACCTCCTTCGTAAGCCGTAAAATCGACCGCCGATTTGTGAGCCAATTCATTGATTTCGCCAGCTTCTTTGATTGCCGTGTGGTCTTTCCATAATACGAACATGGCGTTCGGATTCTCGGCAAATTCAGGAAGCAGGGCGAGGGGAGTACCGTTTTTGTCGATCAAGACAGGCGTACTGCCGGTTGTGTCGAATGAAATACCCACGATGTTGTTGGCTACGTTTTTCGGAGCCTTTTTGAGCGCGCCTTTCACGGCGTTCTCCATCGACTCAATGTAGTCAAGCGGGTGTTGACGGTATTGATTGAGTTTCGGGTTGCAGTATTTACCTGCTTTCCAGCGAGGATAGTAGCTGACCGAAGCCGCAATTTCGCGACCGTCTTTGGTGTCTACAATAAGGGCACGGCACGAATCCGTGCCGTAGTCTACCCCTATTACATATTTAGCTGTGCTTTTGCTTTTCGCTTTACAAGCTTTCATGGAATTTATTTCTAATAAAGATTATTGTTTCAGAGCGGCTTTTTCATCAGCTTTTTCGAACTTACGACATACTACGAGACCGTAATACGAGATGATGATAAACGCAACCGCCGGGATCCAATATGAGCTCTGGATACTGCCTGATGCATCCGAAACGATACCCTGAATCTGAGTCAAAACGGCAGCACCAGCGATAGCCATTACCATGCCGGCACCACCCATCTTGGTA
>CASDSC010000183.1 GCA_949283215.1 uncultured Alistipes sp.
CCCAGGTAAAATAATTTGACGGATTCAGTTTTATTGCCTTAATTTGTAACAGGCTTTGTGCTATCTTTTTTTCCATCGTTTGCATAACGGATTATGTTTAGATCAGTATATTTCCAAGACAGAGAGATCGTCCTGACCGACGAAACGGATGCTGCGCGCGGCGAGGTAATCCGTACCGACGAAGGTGTCGAAATCACTTTCGCAAAGTTGCTGCAAAATCTTAAAAATACCAAATGCCTGACCCTCTTATCGCACGACCCACAGGCAGATTTCGAACGCATGGCTGCGGGATTGCGCCGCATTGAGGCCGGCGGAGGGGTGGTGACCAACCGATCCGGACAACTGTTGATGATTTTCCGAAACGGCCGGTGGGATTTGCCCAAGGGTAAACTCGAACCTGGTGAGCGGATTGAGGCCTGTGCCGTCCGTGAGGTTGAGGAGGAGTGCGGTATTGCCCCTCTTGAACGGGACGAATTGTTGACACATACTTTCCATATATACAACCTGCACGATGAGTGGGTCTTGAAACGGACTACTTGGTACCGAATGCATTATTGGGGTTCCGAAGTGCCGACACCCCAGACAGTCGAGGGCATTACCGAGGCGGTTTGGGTCGATACCGAAACGATTACCGATAAAATGGCAGGATCATACGGTACGATTCGCGATGTGATGGCGGCGGCGGGGTATCGGTGGTAATCCTGTGTGAGCAGGATCGCGCGGATTGAGGATAAAGTGAAAGGAGGCGGTGTGGCGGTGACGTTGAAAATAAAATCAGAACAGTATGAACGGATTAAAAACAGCTGTGACGGCGTGGTGTGTGGCGGCCGGAATCACAGTATACGGGTCGCAGAAACCTGAAACGATTGATCGAATGGATAACGCAAGATTAACTGCTGAGGAGGTCGCAGGTGCCCGGCTGACCCCTGAAGTGATGTGGAAGATGGGGCGGGTGAGTGCTCCGCAGCTTTCGCCTGACGGCCGTACCGTATTGTATGCCGTTACCCGATACGATATGGCGAAGAACAGTGGATCGACGGAGCTTTATGTCGTGCCGGTTGCCGGTGGTAATCCGCTACAGCTGACTTCGGCCGAGGCTCCCGGGTCCGACGGTGCTTGGAGTGGTGACGGAAAGACCATCTTTTTTTTGTCGGACCGTGCCGGTTCCTTGCAGGTCTGGCGTATGAATCCTGATGGAAGCGACCCCTGTCAGGTGACCGATGTGGAGGGTGGTGTCGAAGGTTTTGGTGTGGCTCCGGCAGGAAACCGTATTTATTATATTGCTCCGACCAAGATTGCAAAGCATATTTCGGCAGAGTTGTACGAAGATCTGCCCGATTCGAAGGCCCGTATCTACGACGACCTGATGGCTCGTCATTGGAACTATTGGGATGACGGAAACTACCGGCATATCTATGTGGCTGATATGCCGCAGAGCGGTATGATCTCTTCCGGGAAAGACATTATGCCCGGGGAGGCTTGGGATGCCCCTTTGGCTCCTGATTTCGACGGAGGAGAGATCGCATGGAGTCCCGATGGCCGTAAAATCGCATATACATGTAAAAAACTGACTGGCGTGGAATATGCCGTCAGTACCGATTCGGATATCTTCTTATATGATGCGGAGGCCGGAACGACGCACAATCTGACTGAAGGAATGCCCGGATATGATCGTTATCCCCGGTTCGATCCTGAGGGTAAACATATCGCCTTTTCGAGTATGGAACGGCCCGGAAATGAATCAGACAAAGCACGGTTGTTCATAATGGATCTCGATGGCGGAAACAAGCGCGATCTGACCGCTGAATTCGGTTATGATGCGCTCGATATGCACTGGAGTAACGACGGCCGGATGATCTATTTTATCGCACCGATCGAAGCAACCCATCAATTGGCGCGTGTCAAAGCCGATGGCGGTAATGTCGAAGTACTTACCGCGGGGGATCACGATCTGGCTGCGTTCGACCTGAGAAGCGGTTGTCTGGTGGCTTCGAAAATGACCTTGTCCGAAGCCCCCGAACTGTTTGTCGTCGATGCAAAACGAGGTTCGTTCGAGCAACTCACTTTCGTCAATCAGGATATATACGACCGGATTGCAATGGGTGAGGTGCGTAAACGTTGGGTGACTACGACGGATGGCAAGAAAATGTTGACTTGGGTGGTCTTGCCCCCCGATTTCGACTCAACACGCCGTTATCCGGCCATCCTGATGTGTCAGGGCGGACCCCAAAGTGTCGTGAGCCAGGCGTGGAGCTATCGCTGGAATCTGCAGTTGATGGCGGCACAAGGGTATGTGGTGATCGCGCCGAACCGACGCGGTGTACCTTCTTTTGGCCAAGAGTGGCTCGACCAGATATCCGGTGATTATTACGGGCAGAACATCAAAGATTATCTCAGTGCCGTGGACGATGTGGCGCGTGAACCGTGGGTAGATGCTGAACGGATCGGTGCCGTAGGGGCAAGTTACGGCGGATTCTCCGTATTCTATCTGGCCAGCCATCACGAAGGGCGCTTCAAGGCATTCATCGCTCACTGCGGAATGTTTAACCTGGAGAGTATGTATGGCGGAACTGAGGAGCTTTGGTTTGTTACCCGTGATATGGGCGGCCCGTATTGGAGCGGTGATCCGGTGGCGAAAGAAACATTCGCGCACTCGCCGCATCGCTTTGTGGAGAAATGGGATACTCCGATCCTGATCTTCACCGGTGAGCGTGACTACCGTATACCGTATACCGAGAGTATGCAGGCTTTCACGGCCGCCCGGATGCATGGCATACCAAGCAGGCTGGTCGTATTCGAGAATGAAGGACACTATATCCTTAAGCCGCAAAACTCGATCACCTGGAACCGGGAATTTTTCGGCTGGCTCGGGAAATATTTGAAGTAGTAGGCTCGTACCCTTGGCAGCGTATTGAAAAAGCGAAACCGGAAAGAGGTTGCTGTGCCTTGGACAGAGCGAGTCTGTTATTTGGGTTCAAGCACGATGAAGGGGACGATCATTTCGTCCATCGAAACACCTCCGTGTTGGAACGTGTTGCGATAGTAGCGTACATATTGGTTGTAATTGTTCGGATAGACGAAAAAGTCTCGACCCGTTGCAAAAACGTAGCTCGATGTGATGTTGGTCCGGGGAAGTTGGGCCTCCTCGGGACGGTTGATTACAAAAACTTCCTTGGCGTTATAATTCAGATTCTTCCCTGTCTTATAACGCAGGTTGGTTGAGGTCTCGCGGTCGCCCACAATGCGTACCGGGTTGTCGACCCGGATTGTGCCATGGTCGGAGGTGATGATAACCGTGTGACCCCGTTCGGCAAGCATGCGGAGCAGTTCGAACAGATCGGAATGTTCGAACCACGAGCGTGTCAACGAACGGAAAGCCGCATCGTCTTCTGCCAACTCGCGGATGATTTCCGTTTCGGTCCGTGCATGGGACAGAATGTCCAGAAAGTTGTAAACGATCACCGAAAAGTCTGCTTCGTAGATCCGCCCGATATTGTCGATCAATTTACGCCCGGCCTCGGAACGAACCAACTTGTCGAACGTCATCTTGTAGTTTTTGCCGTTGCTCTGCAGTTGTCGGCGTAAGAAATCCTCTTCATACTGGTTCTTGCCGCCGTCTTCGTTTTCGTTCAGCCACAGGTTGGGCATCAGTTTGTCGATAGCCAACGGCATCAGACCCGCAAAAATCGCGTTCCGGGCATACTGTGTGGCCGACGGCAGGATTCCGCAATAGAAATCTTCGACCGTCGCATCGAAATAGGCGTGTAAGAGCGGATGGATCATACGCCACTGATCGTAACGGAAATTGTCGATCAACAGAAATGTCACTTTCTGACGGGAGTCCACGATCGGAAACACCTTGTTCCGCATCAGCGTATGAGACATGACCGGTGTGGTATCGTCACGCCGGTTGATCCAGTCGAGGTAGTGGCGTTTGACGAATTTGCCATATTCAGCATTGGCTTCGTTCCGTTGGA
>CASDSC010000184.1 GCA_949283215.1 uncultured Alistipes sp.
AACGTATCCAGCCCTCCGAGCTGATTGCGACCGGTATCGCCGGTATCGACCTCAACAACACGATCGTAACGGGTCAGAAAATCCCGTTTTTTGCCGATCCCGACCAACCCTACAATCAGGTGATGGCCATGGTAGCCCTGCGTGCCAAGGCCGACAAGATCATCCTCGGCGGCATGGGTATGACCAACGACGATTTTCTGTTTTTCAAACAGGTATTCGAAAATGCGGGGGCCCTCGATCGTATCGTCAGCTTCGTCAATACGACAGAAAACCCGCCGGTTGAACGCTTGCTGGTGCCTGACATGGCCCTGACTGCTGCCGAATATTTTGCCGTCGACAAAGGGCAAAAGGTACTGGTTCTGTTGACCGACATGACACTATACGCCGATGCCCTGGCCATCGTTTCGAACCGTATGGACCAGATTCCATCGAAAGACTCGATGCCCGGTTCACTCTATTCCGATCTGGCCAAGATCTACGAAAAGGCCGTCCAATTGCCAAACGGCGGATCGATCACGATCATCGCGGTCACGACACTTTCTGGCGGCGACATCACACACGCCGTTCCGGATAATACGGGATATATCACCGAAGGCCAGTTGTTCCTGCGTAACGACACCGATACAGGCAAAGTCATCGTCGATCCGTTCCGCTCACTGAGCCGTTTGAAACAACTGGTCATCGGCAAGAAAACCCGCGAAGACCATCCTCAGGTGATGAATGCGGCCGTCCGCCTGTATGCCGACGCAGCCAATGCAAAAACGAAACTCGAAAACGGATTCGACCTGTCGGATTACGACGAACGCGCGTTGGCATTTGCCAAAGAGTATTCGAACGAGTTGCTGGCCATCGATGTGAACATCGAGATCAATGCGATGCTCGACACGGCCTGGAGACTGTTCGCCAAGTATTTCACGAAGACGGAGGTGGCCATCAAAGACGAACTGGTTGCAAAATATTGGCCAAAACAGGATGAATAAACAATCCGCACATTATGGCTATTAAGTTTCAATATAACAAAACGGCGCTGAATGAGTTGGGCAAACAACTCAAGATGCGGACCCGTGCGCTTCCGACGATCAAGAGCAAGGAGTCTGCGCTCCGGCTGGAGGTCAAGAAAGCGCGCGACGAGGCCGCATCCTATGCCACCCAGATCGAAGCGTTGACGCAGCGATACGACTATATGATGGCGCTGTGGGGCGAGTTCGACCCCGACCTGTTGCGGATCAAGGACGTTGATCTGTCGATCAGTAAGATTGCAGGCGTGCGCATCCCCGTATTGCGAGATATTGTTTTCGAGGAGAAGGCATACGATCTGTTTACCAGTCCTGTATGGATCGCCGATGGTGTGGCACTGCTCAAAGAGTTGGCGCGGCTCGGGATCGAACGGGAATTTTACACGCGTAAAACCGAACTGCTCGACTATGCGCGCAAAAAGACGACCCAGAAAGTGAACCTGTACGAAAAGGTACAGATTCCGGGGTATGAAGATGCAATCCGCAAGATCAAACGTTTCCTCGAAGACGAAGAGAATCTTTCGAAGAGCGCACAGAAGATCGTCAAGACACGCCACGAACAAAGCGACGGAAAGGAGGATGTTGTGCTATGATCGTTCCGATGACAAAATACGATATCGTACTGTTTCATGCGCATCAGGAAGATTTTCTTGCCCGATTGCAGGAGTTGGGACTGGTAGACATTACGATCAAACAGTGGGAACCCAGCGAACGGGACAGAGAATTGCTCAATGCAATCGAACGACATAAAGCAGGGATCATCCGGCTCAAAGAACAGCTCAAAGAGGGCGAGGCAAGCCAGGCTGAACCGTTCACCGATCCGGACGAAGCCTATGACTGCTATGAAGCAGCGGCGGGCGAATACGACCGGTTGACCGCCGAACTGAATCGTGCACGTAAGGAGGTTGAGGAGCTACGCGTTTGGGGAGAGTTTTCGTCGGACACGATACAAGAACTGCGCGAACAAGGCATCGAGTTGCACTATTTTTGGTGTTACACGAACGATTTCCGGGCCCGTCTGTCCGAATGGGAACAGAACTACCACATCGAAGAGATCGACAGCGCCAATGGTGTTACACATTTCATCGTACTCACCCACCCGGGAGATTCGGTAGCGATCAATGCACAGGAGATCAAAGTACCGGCTGTCGACTATCGGCACAAAGAGGAGGAAATTAAGACCCTTGAGGTTGAGCTCGAAAAACAAAATGCACTGTTGGACCGTTGTGCCGTGAGTCTGGATTTGATCCGTGAACACGCCAATCGTCTGCACGAACGACTGCATCTCAACCAAGCGGTGGCGAGCGGGACGGCAACAGCCGACGACACGCTGGTCATTCTCGAAGGATGGGCTACTCGAGAAACATCGCCTCAAGTCGATGCCATGCTCGACGCATATCCTGATCTGATTTACCTCAAATCGCTTCCGACGCCAGAGGACGATACGCCCGTGCAACTCCGCAACAACCGGTTCGCCCGTTTGTTCGAACTGATCGGAGGTTTTTATTCATTGCCGAAGTACGGCACGATGGATTTGACCCCCTATTTCGGTCCGTTCTACATGCTGTTTTTCGGTTTCTGCCTGGCTGATGCCGGATATGGCCTATTACTGTTCCTTGGCGGATTATTCATGCTGTTCAAAGGTGGTGACAAATTAAAAAGCGTATCGAAACTCACGATGCTGTGCGGCAGCGCAACGATCGTATTCGGATTCTTCGTGGGCTCCTTCTTCGGGATCCAACTCGCCAACCTTCCGGCTTTCGTATCGTTCCGTAACTATTTTCTGTCTACCGACAATCTGTTTACGTTGGCCCTCGGGGTCGGCATTCTGCAGATTCTCTTCGGCATGGCCCTGAAAGTTGTCAATACGACTCAGATGCACGGCTTTAAATACGCCCTTTCGACACTCGGCTGGATGATCGTGATTATCTCGAGCCTGGCGGCTTATTTGCTGCCGGACTTCGAGATCGAAGGTTTTTCGTTTCAGTCGCCGATATACCTGGTATGCCTCAGTATCGGCTTGTTCATGATGTTTTTCCTCAACTCACCGGGCAAGAATCCGCTTGCCAATTTCGGATCGGGATTGTGGAATACCTACAACGACATTACCGGGTTACTGGGCGATGTACTGAGTTATATCCGTTTGTTCGCCATCGGATTGTCCGGGGGCATCTTGGCACTTGTATTCAACGACCTGGCCATCGGCCTCAGTCCCGACATACCGGTACTGCGTCAAATATGCGTGCTGCTTATCCTGCTCATCGGACACGGGATCAATCTGTTCATGTCGACCCTCAGCTCCTTCGTCCACCCGATGCGTTTGACATTCGTCGAGTTCTACAAGAATGCAGGATTCGAAGCCACACAACGTGCTTTTAACCCGCTCAAACAAATACGTGAAGAGAAATAACAACAATAATAATAACTTCAAAACAATTCAAGTATGACACCCAGTTATGTATTAGCCTTTGTGGGCGTAGCCATTATGGTAGGACTCAGCGGTATCGCCAGTTCGATCGGGACTTCGATCGCCGGCATGTCAGCAGTCGGTGCCATGAAGAAAAACAGCAGCGCATTCGGTAGCTACCTGATTCTGTGCGCCCTCCCCGGCAGCCAGGGACTTTACGGTTTCGTCGGTTATTTCATGGTAAAAGGATTCCTGGTACCGGAAGTTACGCTCTTCCAGGCAGCCGCCATCTTCGGAGCAGGTCTGATCATGGGTTGCGTATGTCTTCTAAGTAGCTACATGCAGGCCAAGATTTGCGCTAACGGTATCGCCGCCATCGGCAACGGACACGACGTCATGGTTAACACGCTGATTCTGGCAGCATACCCGGAACTGTACGCGATTTTGGCCGTAGCTACAACCTTCCTGATCAGCAGCACGATCTAAGTGGTCGCGATCAATCGGTCAACCGATCAGTCACCAGCCCTCGCTTTACAGCGAGGGCTTTGTTTTTTCCATGGGCCCACGGCTCTTGGCGATCCCAAATAATCTGCCTATCTTTGTAAAAGAGACGAGCTCTACTATCATTCAACATAAATTCGCCATGAACATTGTCATCGTCGGAACGGGTTACGTCGGGCTGGTTACAGGCACTTGTTTTGCAGAAATGGGTACCAATGTAACTTGCATCGATATTGACCAGCACAAAATAGAAAAGTTAAATGCGGGTGAGATGCCCATATTCGAACCGGGACTTGAGGAACTGGTACGCAAAAACGTACAAGAAGGACGGTTGCATTTCTCTACCGATCTGGCAGCCCATCTGCACAATGCATCGATCGTGTTCAGTGCCGTCGGCACTCCGCCTGACGAAGACGGGAGCGCCGACCTGAAATACGTCCTCGATGTAGCCCGCGAAGTCGGACAACACATTGACGATTATGTTCTTCTGGTCACCAAAAGTACGGTTCCGGTAGGTACAGCCCAGAAAGTGCGTGCAGCCGTACAAACGGAACTCGATCGCAGAGGGCTTACTATAGAATTCGACGTGGCTTCGAATCCCGAATTTTTGAAAGAGGGCGCTGCGATCAAAGATTTTATGGCACCCGACCGTGTAGTGGTAGGCGTCGAAAGCGACCGAGCACGGCAATTGATGGAACGCTTGTACAAACCGTTCCTTCTCAACGGCTACCCGATCTACTTTATGGATATCGCATCAGCCGAGATGACAAAATATGCAGCCAATGCGATGCTCGCCACCCGCATCAGTTTCATGAACGAGATCGCCAATCTTTGCGAACGCATCGGCGCCGATGTCGAAATGGTCCGCAAAGGGATCGGGAGCGATCGTCGTATCGGGAACAGTTTTCTATATGCCGGATGCGGTTACGGAGGCTCCTGTTTCCCGAAAGATGTCAAAGCGTTGGCCCATACCGGACGGGAAAAAGGCTATCCGATGCGGATCATCGAGGCCGTAGAGGCTGTCAATGAGGCGCAAAAAGGGATCGTATTCGACAAGTTGTCCGCACTGTTTGACGGTCAGTTGGAGGGTAAGACTATCGCCGTATGGGGTCTGGCCTTCAAACCGGAAACCGATGATATGCGCGAAGCCCCCGCCCTAGTCGTTATCAACAAATTACTTAACGCAGGAGCGACAGTCCGGGCTTTTGATCCCATTGCGATGCAAGAGGCCCAGCGCCGTATCGGGGACCGGATCACATACACGCACAATCTATACGAAGCCGCAACTGGAGCCGATGCCGTAGTTCTAATGACCGAGTGGAAACAGTTCCGACTACCTAACTGGAAACAGATCAGGGCGGTAATGAAAGGCAAAATCATCGTCGACGGTCGCAACATATACGATCCGCAAGAACTCCACGAGGAAGGCTTCATATCAACACGCATAGGCAGCCGCCCCCGCTGTTCTAAACAAGAATCTGAATAATCGTACCCGTATGAAACGAATTCTGATAACCGGCGGTGCCGGCTTTATCGGCTCCCACCTATGTACCCGGCTCATCGAGGAAGGACACGAGGTGATCTGCCTCGACAACTACTTTACCGGTTCAAAGACCAACATATTACACTTGCTGGGCAATCCGCGCTTCGAATTGGTACGCCACGACGTGATCAACCCATATCACGCCGAAGTCGACCAGATTTATAATTTGGCTTGCCCGGCATCACCGATTCACTATCAATACAACCCGATCAAGACGATCAAGACCTCGGTGATGGGGGCGATCAATATGCTCGGTTTGGCCAAACGCGTAGGAGCGCGGATCCTGCAGGCATCGACGAGCGAGGTATACGGCGATCCGGCCATACACCCACAACCTGAACCCTATTGGGGCAATGTCAACCCGATCGGTATCCGTTCCTGCTACGACGAAGGGAAACGATGTGCCGAAACACTGTTCATGGACTATCACCGGCAAAATGGCGTAGACATCAAGATTATCCGAATTTTCAACACGTACGGTCCCCGCATGCATCCCAATGACGGGCGTGTTGTCTCCAATTTTATCATGCAGGCTCTTCGCAACGAACCGATTACAATTTATGGAGAAGGGCAACAGACCCGCAGTTTCCAATATGTAGACGATCTGATCGAAGGCATGGTTCGCATGATGAACGAGAGCGGCGATTTCACAGGACCGGTCAATTTAGGCAATCCGCATGAATTTACAATCAAGGAACTGGCCGAGAAGGTGATTGAGATGACAGGTTCCCATTCACGGATCGAATACCGACCGTTACCGTCGGACGATCCTCGCCAACGCCAACCCGACATCAAATTAGCAGGCGAGAAACTACACGGCTGGCATCCTACGATCGAACTTGAAGAGGGTCTGCGCAGAACCATAGCCTATTTTCAAACCCTGATATAGGAGTAGAGGCTATACGAAAAAATCGACGAATACCGACCCAATGTACACGGGACTTTGATCATTGCGATACATGGCCGTTGAACAATCATAACGCATACTGCTTACGATCGTAATGAACCCCGATTTTGCATAGATTTTGATGCAAAACCACCCAAGAGACCCGTACAAGAATCGGCAAAAAACAACTGACAAATGGCCAAAAGCGGTAAAATCACATTTCGGGATACCATCGCCGACTATCAGCAGCTCATGGGCCGGATCCGAGCGCGCCAATTTGCGCCGATCTACCTGTTAATGGGCGAAGAGGGCTATTTTATCGACCAGGTATGCGATCTGCTAGGTAACACAATACTGAATGAGGCCGAAAAAGCGTTCGGACAGGTCACCGTGTACGGCAAGGACACCGAGGTCGGAGCTATCATCAATCAATGCCGCCAAATGCCGATGGGAAGCCCCTACCAGGTGGTCATTGTCCGAGAAGCCCAACAACTTCGGCGCATCGAACAACTTTCACTCTATACGGCTCAACCGCTCGGGAGTACCATTCTGATTCTTTGCCATAAAGAGAAGAATCTGGATAAACGGACCCAACTATACAAAAGTATTGCAGAAAAAGGAGCTGTGCTCGAGTCGGTCCGACCGCGCGATTATGAGATCGGCCCCTGGCTTACCGATTATCTCAAAGGGCGCAAATTGGCGATCGAACCCAAGGCAGCCGCCATGCTGACAGACCATTTAGGATCCGACATAGCCAAAATTGTCAACGAACTCGACAAACTGCTCACGAGCCTGCCGGTCGACACGCAGACCATCACGGCCGACCACATTGAGCAAAACATCGGTATCAGCAAAGATTTCAATAATTTCGAATTGACAAAAGCCATTTCAGAAAAAGACATGGCCAAAGCCTTACTGATAGCCGACCATTTTGCCCGCAATCCGAAAGATAACCCACTCTTAGTGACTATCAGTGCGCTGTTCACTCATTTTCAACGCATATTCATACTCAACTACCAGCGTTGGTTGAGTCGGCATCGGGGTACGCCGGTACCGGCCGACAATGAGCTATCGCGTATGTTGAAATTACCCAATCCTTTTTTTCTTGGCGAATATAAACAGGCAGCCACACTATACCCCAACAAAAAGGTATTCATAATTCTCGGATTACTCCGCGAATACGATCTGAAAAGTAAGGGAATGAATGCCGGCACGGGAGATAGTAACGACCTGCTGCGCGAACTACTTCTTAAAATATTCCTGTTGTAAGCCCACCGCAATGACATACATTATCATTTTCATCACGCTGATCGTTTCGATCGTCTGTTTCGGGAACCATTCCTTAGCGGATCGTCTTTCGCTACGGCCATACGCTGTGATTCATCAACGCCAATGGGACAGGCTGCTGACTCATGGATTTGTACATGCAGACTACACGCACTTGCTGGTCAATATGTTTGTGTTTTGGTCATTCGGCTCCAACGTCGAACGGCTATTCCGGACCCAGGAATTCGCAGGGCTGGTACAACACGGGATGCTGACATTCCTGATTCTCTATTTCGGAGGCATGGTATTCGCATCGCTATACGACTTGTACCTATACAGGAATAATCCGCATTACGCATCAATCGGTGCCTCAGGAGCGGTATCAGCTGTTGTTTTCACATCGATCTTTTTCGATCCGCTGGGTATGATCTATTTTTTCGGGGTACTGCCGATTCCTGGTATTCTGTTCGGTATAATCTACATTGCCTATGAAGGCTGGGCGGGCCGCCGACAAGCTGACCACATCAACCACCATGCCCACCTGTTCGGAGCCTTGTACGGTTTTCTTTACCCCCTGTTTATCAGCCCATCTTTGATAGAGGTATTTCTTAGAGGCTTACATTTCTAACCCCACAAATTTACCTCGATGGAATCCGAAGCGATGATCTGTATCGACGGCCAATTGTTCCAACCAGCCTCTGCTGGTACACGCATTCTCGATCTGTTTACCAATAACTACATTTATCAACAGATCCACACGGTCGATCATCGGCCTCTACACCTTCATACGCATTTCGAATTGGCAGCCAAAGCGTTTTCGGATCTATACGGTGAAGCACTTCCATTGACTGAAGAAGAATTCGTACTTTCCGTTCGTCGTTTATTGGTTGCCAACCACTGTTCACGACATAGCCATACCGTGCTGTTGCGTCTGTTTCCAAGCAAATGTGATCCTCATCACGAACCGACCTCAGCGTCCTATATGCTGCAATACGGCAAGACCCTCCTCTATCGGGGCTATACGCTTTGGCATACCCGTATGAATGCGACCGTCGCAACGGATGAACATACTCCTCCAGGCTACCCGACCGATACGGCCCTGCGTACAGCACGCTTCTGTCAGCAGAACGCCTGCCGACATGGTTTCGATCTTGCCATCCATGAAAACGGAGAAGGGATAATTACAGGAGTAGGCGATGCGCCGGTTTTCTGTGTCAAAGACCGTACACTTTATACGACGCCTCTCACGGCAGGAGCGACGGACACGGTACTCCGCCGTTTGATCTTTGCGACATGTCGCCGTCTATATCTCAAGATAGAAGAGATCGCGATCCGCACGATCTGGCTGGGAGATTGTGACGAGATTTTCACCGCCGACCCACAAGGATTGATATCCATTGCCTCGTTGGCCGGAACCGATTCCAAGGTATATTTCAATATGATGGCCGATTACCTCGGCGAACGGCTCAACGATACGGAATTACCGTGATATACGGTTCTTGCAGACATACTTACATCATCTATATCCACCCCTACTCTGCCCCGGGACGACCCTTTTCCGCCATATTCCAAACTTTGTCCATAAACAGTTCTTATCGCACGAAACGCCCTTTGTATCGGCTCACATTACCTTTCGCGTCAGTCACGACCGCTTCGAGCTGATGAATACCACCCGTGGTTTCGACGGGCGAATAAGCGAACCTGTGAGTCAGCTTACGATTCTTGGGGTCATATTCGAACAACACCCATTGTCCGTCAATCGTCACTTCATAACGGTCGATTCCCGACAGATTGTCACTTACCGTCAATGACACAGCACGCGCATCGGAGAGATCGGCCCCCGCGGCAAATCCGGGCACGATACGGGGAGGTACCGTATCGGCCACGATACAATAACGACCGAAACTACGCAACTTGGCTACGACTCTTCCCTCCGTCCATTGCCCTCCGACCGAACCGGCAATACCTTTGTCATTGACTTCGGCCAACAACACCTTAGGGCGTAACGCAGGTTCTATATCACCTGCCTCTACCGAGAGGGTGTAAGCGCTTTGCAACGGCACATTGCGGTCATGTACCCGATAAACGGGAGAAAAGGAATCGGGACGGCGTGCCGCTATCTCCGAGGTAAACAATATCGATTCGTACAATGCTCCGGCCGGAAGGGTAACTTGCATACCGCCATTTTCGATCGTTTTATCGCGATACCACAATACCGGGATGGCATTCTCGGGAGCAACGACTTTGTTTTTCACCTTACCGAGACGAATATCAAACTCGAGTATGGAAGCATTGCCGCAATCATCCTGCGCCATAATCTCGACCTTATGCCGCAAGGAATCGTTGGGCGTCACAATCCCCTTATGTTGCACAATCGGATATATCGGTAATTTATTATTTGGGAGGCGTACCAATCGAAAGACGTCATTGCGCGTAGCGAGATTCTGTTCATAGAGAGCTACGGCATTCACATACCGGGTTTGCGAGAAAAGGAAGCCATCGTTCGCCAATTCGAACACGACACGGTCATCCACCTTTTCCTGGACGCGATAGGTACCCATCGGGTTGTTGACATCGTTTTTCCTTTCCGCTACTTCGACACCGAAATAGGTCGCGGGCCCCACCACAATCGCAGCAGTATCTGCAGGGCGATATCGACCATCGGCGACCTTCTGGGCCGACAATGTCCGACGCACCGTATGTACAGGGATTCCCCGCACCGTATCCACATCGACGATATGCAATTTCACAAAACGAGGAGCGATCTGGTCTCGCACAGTCAGCAAACCGGCAGCCAGTAGGTTGATGGGACGTTGTGCAGCAGTTTCTCTCACTTCGAAATGGAG
>CASDSC010000185.1 GCA_949283215.1 uncultured Alistipes sp.
CCATGGAGAGGGGCCCCTGGCTGCGTGGTATGCGCATAACCGATGGTCGGCAGATTTTCTACATTACGGTTCTCCAACGAGACGTGTCGAGTCCTGTGTGCCGGCTGAGCGTCGGGTGTTATTGATTCATAATACGTTTGTCGATGAAGAGACTGTCGATCGTTTGAACGATCGGTTCGGTAATCGGGTCACTTGGGTCCTTTGTCCCCGCTCCAATCGGTTTATCGAAGGTGCGAAACCTCCCGTAGCCCTATTGCGCCGGAAGGGCGGGCGTATTGCTGTGGGGACAGACAGTTTGGCGTCGAATACCGATTTGTCATTGATCGAGGAGTTAAAGCAGTTTCCTGATGTGCCGTTCGAAGAGATACTTGGATGGGCGACGCAATCTGGTGCTGAAGCCTTGGGCTTGTCGAATACTTTGGGGCAATTCAGACCGGGTATGTCGCCGGGAGTGACGCTGATTGAAGGGATTGATTGGCAAACCATGCGGCTCGGAGAAGAAGCCAAAAGCAGACGGTTGATCTGAAACGAAGAGATACAGCTGCAAAGCGGTTGAAGAAGAATGTGTAGCATCTGGATGGGATCGGTGCATGAAATAATGCGTACAAAACTTTGTTAGGAATAGTATCTTGATGATTGGTGCCCAGGCAGGTAGATGCGGAGCGTCGATGCACGTAGAAAATTATTTCTCACGGAAAGGGGGGCAAAAGACGGTTTCTTTTTTGATCGTAATAACTTTTGCGTACCCGTGTAAAAAATAGCGCTTCAGGAGTTTTATAATCTTTTTGATTTTGCTACTTTTGTGACACGAACGGCGAAAGTGTCCCGTGGCGTTATGTGTGTTATGGAGGATATTTATACCAAACAGGAATGTTTCTCTGAAGAGAGGGTGCGTCAATTGATGGCGCATTATCGGGCTATCCTTGAATTGCTGGGTGAAGATCCGGAGCGGGAAGGTCTGATCAAAACGCCAGAGCGGGTGGCCAAGGCAATGTGTTTCCTGATGCAGGGATATCAGCAGAATCCTAAAGAGATCCTGCTTTCGGCCAAATTCCGTGAAGAATATAAACAGATGGTGCTTGTCAAAGATATCGAACTCTATTCGATGTGTGAGCATCATATGATTCCGTTTTACGGGAAAGCCCATGTGGCATATATCCCCAATGGATACATCACAGGCTTGTCAAAAATCGCACGGGTAGTGGAAGCGTTTGCTCGCCGTTTACAAGTTCAAGAACGGTTGACCGTACAGATCCGTGATTGTATTCAAGAGGCGCTCAATCCGATGGGTGTTGCGGTGGTGATCGAGGCTAGCCATATGTGCATGCAGATGCGTGGCGTGCAGAAACAAAATTCGGCGACCACCACGTCGGCTTTTACCGGGGTGTTCTTGTCGAATACCAAGACGCGAGAGGAATTTATTCATTTGATCGGCACGAATTTAAGATAAAATGCTGAAAAGGGGTAGATTGACAACCTTTCCATTTGTATATAGAAAAACCATCGTCCAAAGATGGCATTGAACAGTTAAAATTGTCGATAGATTATGAGCGGTTTTTTCGGTTGTATTTCAAAGCAGGAGTGTGTCGCCGATGTTTTTTATGGCACCGATTATCATTCGCATCTCGGAACAAAACGTGCTGGGATGGCATTTTTCGACGGGGAGTCATTCCTGCGATCGATTCACAGCTTGGAAAACGCCTATTTCCGGAATAAGTTCGAAAGCGAATTGCCTAAGTTCGAGGGATCGCGAATGGGTATTGGCGTGATTAGCGATACCGAATCGCAACCTATTACGCTGACTGCACGCTTGGGCCGTTTCTCTATCGTGACAATCGGGCGTATTGACAATATTGCCGAGTTAACACAAGAAATTCTCGATCGACAAATCCATTTTGCTGAATTGTCGGGTTCGACTATTAACCCTACGGAGCTTGTCGCTATCCTGATTAGTCTCGGTTCGACCTTTAAAGAGGGTATCGAACTGGTGCAGCGTAAAATTAAAGGGTCGTGCAGCATGTTGATTCTGACCGAGAAAGGGTTGTATGCCATGCGGGATAAGTTCGGACGGACTCCTGTTGTCTTGGGGCGGAATGCAAACGGTTATGCCGTAGCGACTGAAAGTTCGTCGTTCCCTAATCTCGATTATGCTCCATTGCGTGAATTGGGCCCGGGAGAATCGGTGTTCATGACGCCCGATGGTGTGGAACAGGTAACGCCTCCGGGACGTAGAATGCAGATTTGTTCGTTCATGTGGGTTTATTATGGGTATCCGTCGTCGTATTATGAAGGAATCAACGTGGAGGATGCCCGTTACCGGTGTGGAGCTGCTTTGTCTCGTCGTGATGCCGGTTTGAAGGTCGATTTTGCCGCAGGTGTTCCTGATTCCGGTATCGGACATGCTATCGGTTATGCCAATGAAAGCAGAATCCCATATAAGCGTGCATTTGTCAAATATACCCCGACCTGGCCTAGAAGTTTCATGCCCCAGAATCAAAATATGCGTGATCTGGTGGCTAAAATGAAATTAATTCCTAATGAGGCATTTACGCGGGGTGCTAGAATTGCATTGCTCGATGATTCGATCGTTCGCGGTACACAACTTAAAGACAATACCTGTAAATTGGTCGAGGCCGGGGCAAAAGAGATTCATATCCGGGTGGCCTGTCCTCCGTTGGTCTATCCTTGTGTATTCCTCAATTTCTCGACTTCACGTTCTACGTTTGATCTGTTTACGCGGCGGATTATCCGCGAATTGGAGGGAACGGAGAAATTTAGTGAAGAATTGTTAAAAGAGTATGCAGACCCATCGTCGGAGAAGTATGCTCGTATGGTGGAAGTGATGCGTACCCGTATGGGGGCTGCCTCCCTTAAATTCCAGCAATTATCGGATCTGGTGGATGCCATCGGTTTACCCAAGGAGAAACTTTGCACGCATTGTTGGGATAACTCGAGTTACATGGAGTAGAAAATTGTCGAAAACGAGGCGGATTTGTCTCGTTGAGTATGATAGGAAAGAAAGGCCCGATTGAGTGTCGGGCCTTTCTTTTATTCTCAGGGTATCGCCCCTGAAATAGTCTCGTGATAATAGTTAGAAAATTCGATCTGTTTGGAAGTTCTTGTTTCCACGGGGATTTAATAGGCCTTGGCCGTCCGACTCGCTGTCTCGAGTAGCATAATGGCACTCAGTTGCG
>CASDSC010000186.1 GCA_949283215.1 uncultured Alistipes sp.
AATATCCGCATGGCCCATAGCCATTTGTCGATTCGTACGGAGTCCATTCCTCTATTTTTTATTGAATTGGTTCATCGTCCGTTCTACGCCCACTGTTCCGAAGGACTTGATCGCTTCGCAAGCTGTTTCGATCCGTTCGGGTAGCGCCTGGCTCTCTTCTTCAGTCCAATGTCCTAAAACATAGTCGATCTGCATCCCCCGAGGAAAATCACCTCCGATGCCGAATCGAAGCCGTGAATAGTCGTTCCGACCGAGAAGCTCGTTGATGTTTTTTAGCCCGTTATGTCCGCCGTCACTCCCTTTCGTACGGATACGGATCGCACCGAACGGCAATGCGATATCATCGACCACTACGAACAGATTTTCGATCGGTATATGTTCTGCTTTCATCCAGTAGTTGACCGCTTTGCCGCTCAGATTCATGTAGGTCGACGGTTTGAGCAATACAAAAGTACGTCCTTTGTATTTGATTTCACTGATTGCCCCGTAGCGGGCCGTACTAAATACGGCTCCTGTCGACGCAGCCAATGCATCCACCACCTTGAAGCCTATATTGTGGCGGGTCTCTGCGTATTCAGTCCCAATATTCCCTAAACCTACAATCAAATATTTCACGTCTATCAGTGTATTTTTGAGGTTCGTAAAAACAGCCCTTTATATTCTCGGTGTGTATTGTGGTACGCAGTCTTAATAAGGTTAAAATTGGCCTTTTTTGATCTTGCGGATTATTTTCTCTGGTTCCTCCGGTTCAATACCGAAGACAAAAGTCGCACCCTGGCGGAATGGCTCGAGCAACTCGAAATTCTCATACGAAATACCGCCCGGAATTGGAGCTTCGCTTGCCCAATAGCAGTAACGACCGCTGACAAGTCCCATTAAGGCTGGATCGGGATGTTGTTTGTACCAATATTGTGTGCCTACGATTCCCTCGTAAAACCAGTTAGGCGTTGTGCGTGGATCGTAGGTTACGTTCATCGGATCTTTTTCGTTAGGTGCTGCAATAAAATAGTAGGTATCGGTATCTTGATCACAGATCATCTGATCTACCGTGGTTGAATCATGTAGCGCAAAATGGACCCCCTTGTAATCGGGCCATACATCTCCTGCCCGTTTGACCGTATTTCGTAAATACAGGTTACGCAGGCGGGCATAATTACCCATGGTGGCTGAGAGCACACAGTATCCGATCGGAGCCGAATCTTCCCGTGCGTAGGTAGTCAGTTCGAATTCATGCGGCCGGTTCGCATAGAAGCGTAATCGTACATAAACTTTTGCCCCATTTTCAAATGGTTCCGAGAAAATATAGACTGTCAATGTCTCTTGCCCGTTGATCGTTTCGATTACACCACGTGCCGGGTAGGTAGGATCGAGCGGCTCAAGTGCCAGGGAGTCGTTCGAACTCCAAAAACGTTTGCCTGGCTGGTTATCAAGCGAGCTGAACTCCAATTCTGAATACCCGCGGCGTGTGTCGTTGATCGGTATCGGTTCAATCGCAATAAAATTGATCAGCCGCATATCGGGTTGTCCCATATATGGGGTGAAAATACGCAACAGTCCACGAGGTCCTGGAATCGGAGCAAGACCTACCCGAATACCGTCGACAAAGCCCCAAAGCGGTGTTTCCGTTTTGATATTTGACGGGCGAAGCCAGATACTGTCAGTTGTCGGAACTGCGATCCCGTGATTCTGATTTGTGGCCCAGACAAACGATAGTGTTATGATTACGGCCACTATTATTACGAGGAAAGTCTTAACTCCTTTATGTTTAATTGGTTTCTTCATAACGGGATTGACTTATGAGTGTATGAATCAGAATTCGTGATCCTTGATTTTACGGATCATTACTTCTGGACTCATCGGTACAATGCCGAATACGAATGTGGCACCCTGGCGGAACGGTTCCACTAACTCGAAATTTTCATAAGCTATACCTCCTGGTATAGGTGCCTGACCCGCCCAATAGCAGTAACGACCGTTGACCAGTCCGAGCAACTCTGGGTCTGGATTGTGTTTGTACCAATATTGTGTGCCGACGTCACCTTGATAGAACCAGTTCGGAGTAGTTTTCGGATCATAAGTGACGTTTACCGGATCTTTCTCGTTGGGCGCAGCGATGTAATAATAGGTGTCAGTACGTCGGTCGCGAATCATCTGATCGACTGTCGTCGAATCGTGCGGCGCAAAATGGATATCTTTATAGTCGGGCCATATTTCCGTTGACACTTTCTTTTCACCCTTTCTCAGGTAAAGATGGCGTAGACGTGCCCAGTTCCCCATTGTGGCTGTCAGGATGCAGTTGCGTAGCGGTTCCGAATCCTTTCGGGCGTAGGTCGCTAATTCGAATTCGTGCGGACGATTGGCATAGAAACGCAATCGTACGTATACCTTCGCTCCGTTTTCGAACGGTTCTGAAAAAATGTAGACGGTTAATGTCTCTTGTCCGTCGATGGTTTCGATCACGCCTCGTGCCGGGCATGTCGGGTCAAGTGGCTCACAAGCCAGTGAATCATTTGAACTCCAAAAACGCTTCCCTTGTTGGTCGTCGAGTCCACTATGCTCTAATTCCGAAAGTCCACGATAAACTGATCCTTCTGGAATGGGTTCGATTGCCATGAAATTAATCAAACGCGCTTCTGGTTGCCCCATGTACGGAGTAAAGATGCGTAATAATCCTCTCGGTCCCGGAATGGGGGCAATCCCTACCCGAATACCGTCGACAAATCCCCACATGGGTATGGAGGCTTCACTTTTTGCCGGACGTAGCCAGATACCGTCGGCGACCGGAGCAGCTAATGTGTGATACGAACGTTGTGCCGGAGCACATACGGCTGCAGCTAACATGGCAGCAGTGCAGAATGCGGTGACGAATAGTTTCATGGTAGGTATTTTTACAACAGTATCCTGCCACTTGGACAGGATACTGCATGGGTTATGTTTTGGCGTTTATTATTTAACAGCAGCGGCAGCAGCTCCTCGAGCGGCACGAGTCATCTTGACTGCGCATACAGCGGTGGTTGCAGGGGTCAAAATGGTGAGGTGATCGTATTTCAGATCTCCTACGAAAATCGATTTACCCAATTCAAGTGTGGTTACGTCTACGACCAATTCATCAGGCAGGAATTCAGCGGCTCCGCTTACACGCAATTTGCGTTTGCTCAGAATCAGTTTACCACCCATTTTCACACCTTCTGAAACTCCTGTTAATTTGACCGGAATATCGATGGCTACGGGTTTTCCCGGAACTACACGGTAAAAATCGATGTGCAGTACATTGTCTTTTACCGGATGGTATTGTACTTCGCGCATTACGCCATGTTCAGTATGTCCATCGATATCGAATTCGATAATGTATGAATTAGGAGTATAAATAATTTGTTTGAGCTCGCTTTCAGGAATCGAAAAATGCAAGGTTTCTCCGTTGCCATAGATAGCACAAGGAACAAGACCTGCTTTACGTGCTATTTTACTCTCTTTTTTGCCGAACGTCTCGCGTTTGGCTGCGTTCAATTTAATGGTTTGCATAATTTAAAATTTTGTTGTTATACTTCAGCGTTACTCAGTTGTCGGATAAGAGACGCTCCGATGACCCCATTACGCTTGTCGTTGCAAAGGTAAGAAAAAAAGACGAAATGCAAAAAATGTAGGTGCCCTATTGGCCTCGCATGATGGATGGTTTTTTCGGGTGGATGAATGGATTGTTGGTGGGTGGAAATGAGGACTGGGGGGCTCGATGTGTGACAAAGTGTCAAGATGTGCGTTCGATGAAAAGATTTTACATGAAAATCCCTGTCAGATTGTATTCTGACAGGGATCATTGTGCCCAGGACAGGAATCGAACCTGCACGCCTTGCGGCACACGCACCTGAAACGTGCGCGTCTACCAGTTCCGCCACCTGGGCAT
>CASDSC010000187.1 GCA_949283215.1 uncultured Alistipes sp.
GGCGTATGAGTTGTTTATTCGTTTCCAAGGTATCGGTAGATGAGGGTGGGGTCGGCAAACGGGTAATGGGGAAGGTCTTTGACCAATATGGCCTTTTCGGTCCAGTAGTTCAGTTGGTTGGCCGGCGGAAAAATCATGTCGCGACCTCCTACAATGGCCTGTGACCACTTGATCGATGGCGTATAGGGAGTGCGGGCTATTCTGTATAAGGTTTCGAGTTCTTCGATACGTGTTTCGAGGGAGCGTTGGGCAGGTTGCTCCGGACCGAATAACGTGTGATAATGCTCTCCATAGGTACGTCGGTTGAACTTTTCGTCCCCGGCGCTGGCCAGACCTCGCAAGGTGGCCTCGAAAGCGCGAACCGGAATACCCATCGTGTCGTGGACGGGGAGCGGGGTGCCACACAGGGCGATGGCCGTGTCGAATGTTCCGGGAGCGAACAGCGTTTCTGCCATACGGACTCCGAACGACCATGCCGCGAGGACCCGATAGCGGTATGTGCGGAAAATATCTTCGGGTATTGGGGTGGCAGACCGGTAGTCATACAAGCAGAGTATGTCGTATCCGGACGGTACGATGTGGCGGACGACTCGGGGATCAGCCCCCCATCCGAGGGCGATCACCAGTAGCCGGGCGTTGTTGTTTCGAATTAACCAATGTTGTTCCATACTTGTATGAATCGGTCGGTATCTTCTGTGGTCAAGGCTGCATTCAGTGAGATGCGTATTCGGGCCGCACCTCGGGGGACGGTCGGATAGCGGATGGCCGTAGTCCAGAATCCGTTTTCGCGTAACCGTGCGGCGAGTTCCAAAGCCCGGCGGTTGTCTCCGGCCATCAGGGGCAGGATGTGGGTCGGAGTGACGATCGAAGGGCTCATCTGGGTTTTAAAACGTGCGACCAGGGAGGTGAGATGTTTCCGCCGGTCATTCATGGCCGGAAGACGTCGGAGTAAAAAGTCGCTCCAAAGCAGATTGATCGGAGGAAGGGCCGTAGAGAAAATCAGAGTACGCATCCGGTTGACCAGTACCTCGCGGGTTTCGGCGTCGGTGATGATGAATCCGCCGCATGAGGCCATCGCTTTGCCGAGGGTGGCGATCAGTACGTCGATTTCTGTGTCGAATCCCATTTCTCGGGCCATGCCGGTCCCGTCACTGCCACGCACTCCGAAAGCATGCGCTTCGTCGAGGTATAGATTGAGACCGTATTTCCGTTTGAGCGCGACCAGCTGAGAGAGTGGGGCGCAATCGCCGTCCATGCTGAAAATCGATTCGGTGACGACCCATACGTTACGATAGAGTGGACGTAATTTGGTGAGCAACCGTTCGAGGTGTGCCATGTCGTTGTGGGCAAAACGCTGCCAGGTGGCCTCTCCGAGGCGTAGCCCGTCGATCAGGCTGGCGTGTGCCAGTTTGTCGGCCAAAATCAGATCACTCTTGTCTGTGAGTGCGGGTAGTACGCCGGAGTTGATCGCGAATCCGTTGCTCAATACGAGGGCGCTTCGTCCGCCGAACAGGGTAGATAATGTGTCCTCGAGCCGGTCGTATTCGGGACTGTTGCCGGTCATGAGACGCGATGAGGGATTGCTCATCAAAAAACGTTCTGCTGGGTCGATCTCCTTGAGAAACTCCCGTTGCAGGGCAGTGTCGGCCGAAAGGCCGAGGTAGTCATTCGACGACAGGTTGACGTAGCGTCGATTGTCGTGTGTCAGGTATCGGGCGTCGGCTCGAACCGTGGTGAGTTTGCGCAGATTGTTCTGATCCCGGAGTGTTTGCAGAAGTTCGTTCATGCCACGAAAATATTGTCGTTGTCGTCGAAACCGAGCAGGGTGCGGACGGCTTGGCGTCCCTCGTCGCCCAATGCCAGCGAGTATTCGTTGACGAAAAGTTCGATATGGCTTCGAATCACGGTGTCGCTCAATTCCTGCGCATGCCGGCGTACGAAATCATATGAGGCCTCGGGATGAGACATTGCGTAGGCTATGCTGCGGTGCAGCACACGGTCGATTGTGCGTTGAGTCTCGTCCGGCAATGTGCGTGAGACCACGATAGCTCCCAACGGTAATGGAAGTCCGCTCCGACGTTCCCATTCGAGGCCGAGGTCGGCAATAAGATGCAGCCCCTGCGCGCGATAGGTGAATCGGCCTTCATGGATCAATACCCCGGCCGGATAGTCTCCGCGTACCACAGCCGGCGCGATATCCGAGAATAGCAGTGCTTCGTGTCGGGTAATCCAAGGGTACAGGATTGTGAGTAGACGGTTGGCTGTAGTTTGCAGCCCGGGGACCGCAACGGTCGCATTCGCGAGTTGTGCCGGGTCCAACGGTTCCCGGCCGATGAACAGTGGACCGTTCCCTCGTCCCAGAGCACTGCCGCTTTGCAGAATGTAGTAGCGTTCCCGAACGGCCGGATATGCAGCGTAACTGAGTTTGCTGATGTCGGGTGCTTCGGGCCCGTTGGCTGCGATATTGAGTTGCTCGATGTCGGCCATCTTCAGGTCGAATTCGAGGCCTTCGGTGTCGATGCGCCCGTGCAGCAGGGCATCGAACATGAATGTGTCGTTAGGACAAGTCGATATGCTGAGCTTCAGTTTCATGGATTAATTTGTTAAGTGCTTTGGCCAGGGCGAGAGTCGCTCCTTGAATATCCCACCGGGCGGGATCGTCGCCCACACGATTGGATATTGTCCGCAATTCAAGAAATGGTACCCCTGCGTGTAGACAGGCACGGAAAAA
>CASDSC010000188.1 GCA_949283215.1 uncultured Alistipes sp.
ATTGGCTCCGCCGCTTGCATCGTGGTTCTGCGGCCCACAACATTCCATCGAAATACAGTGACATCATGTTCGATCAATTTCTCAAATTCTGTGTGGTCGGCGCTACAGGCGTCATCGTCGATTTCGGTTTGACCTATTTGCTCAAGGAAAAACTCAAGTTGAACAAATATGTGGCCAACTCGACAGGTTTCATCTGTGCCGCCACCTCGAATTATATATTCAACCGGATATGGACGTTTCAAAGTCAAAATCCGGACATCGCAGGTCAATACCTGACATTCATTGGCATTTCTCTGGTGGGTCTTGGGCTCAACAACGCGATCATCTACCTGTTGCACGGACGAGGGAAGCTTAATTTTTACTTTTCAAAACTGATGGCTATGGCAGTCGTAACGCTATGGAATTTCTTCATGAATTATTTTTTTACATTTTAGCGTTCCAACGACACACCAATCGCAGATATAATTTCAATCCATACGCATATGGCAACTGAAAAAGAAAAGATGCTCAACGGCGAGTTATACTCGGCCGCCGATCCCGAACTGGTACGGGAACGTAAACGAACCCACCTTCTATTGCACCGGCTCAATACGACCGAATTCGGCAACGAGTCGACCTATGGGGAGATCATCAGTGAACTGTTACCCCACTGTCCATCGGATATTTTTATCCAACCACCATTTTATTGTGATTATGGTTCGAATATCTATTGCGGCGAACAGGCATTTTTCAATTATGATTGCGTAGTTCTAGATGTGGCTCCCGTACGTATTGGTGCACGCTGTTTTTTTGCACCCAAAGTACAACTTTACACCGCTACCCACCCGATAGACCATGTGGTCCGTGGCCATCAATTATTAGAATACGGAAAGCCTATCACAATCGGAGACGATTGCTGGATCGGAGGCGGCAGTGTAATTTGTCCTGGCGTCACTATCGGCGACCGAGTAGTAATCGGTGCCGGTTCAGTGGTAACTAAAGACATCCCCTCCGATTCGGTAGCATACGGCAATCCGGCCGTACCCCATCCCATCAAAAAATAATCGAATCGCAGGTAGTCACACAACGTTATAACATGGCGTTTTTGCGCATAAAGACTTTCTGACGACACTTTGCCGTATATAAAATTGAAAGGGGGCGCCTTTACAAAGGCGCCCCCTTTCAATTACTATCATATTAAATATCAACTGAAAAACTTCTGCATCCGCTCAAAAATATTCGGTTCTTTCGAATCTGGTGCACTTTTGAAATTCGGGCTTTCGGCCAGTTGTTCGACCAGGCGTTTCTCTTCGGCCGTAATCTTGTTCGGGACCACGATATTAACCACGATCAATATATCTCCGCGACCATAACCATTCACATCAGGAATACCTTTTCCTCTCAAACGTAACACCTTACCGGTTTGCGTCCCTGGATCAATCTTGATTTTGGCACGCCCTTCAACCAGAGGCACTTCAATCGAACCGCCCAAAATAGCCTGAGGCACCGTAATATTCAAACTATAGATCAAGTCATTACCATCGCGTGTAAATTCAGGAGATTTTTCCTCCTCGATCAACACCAGTAAATCGCCGGGGATACCACCATGTCTTGCCGCATTACCTTTTCCGCTGATCGACAACTGCATACCCTCACCCACACCAGCAGGAATTTTCACCTCAATCACCTCTTCTCCGCGAACAACTCCTTCTCCATGACATTTTGGACATGGATCCGAAACAATTTTACCTTCACCGCGACATTCCGGACACGGTTTCGTTGTCTGAGTACGTCCAAAGAACGTATCGACAACCTGAGTCACATACCCTGACCCGTTACATGTCGGACAAGTTTTAAGTGCATCGCTATTTTTAGCTCCGCTACCACCGCATTGGTCACAGGCGATCGTCTTGTTAATCTTGAGTTTCTTGGTCGTCCCGTTCACGATCTCCTTGAGGGTCAAACGTACCTTGATACGCAAGTCAGACCCTCGGTTGACACGCTGCTGACCACGGCCGAAACCTCCGGCACTGCTGAAACCGCCGAAGTGGCCACCGAATATATCTCCGAAATTGGCGAAAATATCCTCCATGGTAAATCCACCGCCACCAAAACCGCCAGCTCCACCGGCACCACTGAAACCGCCACGCATACCCTCATGGCCAAACTGGTCATATCTTGCGCGTTTGTCAGGGTTACTCAATACATCATAGGCTTCGGCAGCCTCCTTGAATTTCTCCTCAGCGTCCTTATCACCCGGATTCTTATCTGGGTGATATTTGATAGCCGCCTTGCGATATGCCTTTTTGATCTCATCGGCACTCGCATTCCGGGCGACCCCTAATACTTCATAATAGTCTCTCTTTGCCATGATCGTTACTCTCCAACCACAACTTTAGCATAACGTATTACTTTGTCTTTCAGCTTATAGCCTTTCTGGACCACATCAACAATTTTACCTTTCTGAGGATCGTCTACGGGTATCTTGGCTACAGCCTCATGCAGATCGGTATCGAGTTCGAGACCGATCGCATCGATTTCAGACAAACCTTTAGCGCGAAGGGTATCGATCAATTTCTGATGTATCAAGGCCACACCTTGTTTCAGGGCATCGGTATCGGTAGCCGTATCGATGGCGATCAACGCCCGATCGATATCATCCATCACTCCGAGGATCGACTTGATCACATCTTCACCACCCGTCGCAATCAGTTCCATTTTTTCACGCAGGGTGCGCTTACGATAATTATCGAACTCGGCTGACAAACGCAAATATTTATCCTGCCACTCACGAGCGGCGTCTGACATCTCTGCCGAATTGTCACTACTTTCAGTATTATCGTCTGCCACATTGTCCGATTTCGGTGCATTTTCAGGCTCTTGCTGTGGAGTCTTCTCTTCCGCAGCCTCTTCTACAACACCCTCTTTATCTGCAACTTGCTCCTTTTCTTTATGCTTTGCCATGTCTATAAATTTTATTACTGTCGGAATATAGCGCAAATAATATACCAAGTGCCGGACAGATCCGATCACGACAAAACAGACGGAGTCGGGACTGAACAACGTTACTAACAGCCTGTCTCCCCCAGCCCCACGGATAGACAATTAACATTGTCTTAAACCACGTAGCGATTAGTTAACGGTTATCTATCCTTTCGTTAACAGCGCAGAAAGGTCAGTCAGATACCTTTGTGGCGAGAAAAAAAGGAATCCAAAACGGAAATTACAAGATGAACAGATTTACGAAAATCGTACTAGCCGGATTGTTCACCGCGCTCACCTACGGGGCAGGCGCGCAGCAAACGACCGGTTCGATTCAAGGCAAAGTGACGGATGCCGCCACGGGACAACCCGTAATCGGAGCGGCTGTTATTATTAAAGGTACATCGACCGGTGTTTCGACCGAGCTGGACGGGGGATTTGCACTGACTCGCCTTACCCCGGGCACCTATACGCTTCAAATCAGCTATCTCTCTTATAAGACTTTCGACTCGGCCCCATTGACAGTCAAAGCGGGTCAAGCGACGACTCTCGATGTCGCACTGGTCGAAGAGGTCAGCGAATTGGAAAATGTCGTGGTCATCGGCAACCGTCCGATTGGGACCGATGCAGGTCTGATCGGCCAGGTGCGGACCTCGACCGTGGTAGCCAGCGGCATATCGAGCCAAACGATCGCCCGCACTCAGGATAAGGATGCCTCGGAGGTGGTCCGTCGTATACCGGGTATTTCGGTCATCGACGACAAGTTCGTCATTGTCCGCGGGTTGGCCCAACGCTACAACAACGTATCGATCAACGGGGCAGCGGTCCCGAGTTCAGAAGCTGATACACGGGCCTTTTCGTTCGACATCATTCCCAGTTCGCAAATCGAGAACCTGATGATCGTCAAGTCGCCCGCTCCGGAGATTCCGGCAGATTTTGCCGGCGGCTACATTCGAATTCGCACAAAAGTCGTTCCCGACAAAAATTCCGTACAAATCAGCTATGGGACGGGCTTCAATTCAGTCACTCAGTTCCACGATTTCAAATACAACCCGGGAAGTTGTACCGACTGGTTGGGTTTCGACGGAGGCAAACGCAGTCTTTCGGATTTCAACAGCCGTCTCGACAACAGCAATACGGCCGAAGTGGACCGTATCTCGAAGCACGGTTTCAATAACGACTGGAGCGTTCGTTCACGCACACCGCTTCCCGATCAGAAGCTGAACGTAGCAATCAATCGCCGGTTTGAGAGCAAGGCAGGTGACCGTATCGGCCTGGCAGCAGCACTCAATTACAGCAACACGAACAAGAGCCTTCTCGACATGGAGAACTCACAATTCGGTATCTACAATTACACGGAGGACAAACCGCTCTACAATTTCAAATATACGGACAACCAATACACGAACGACGTGAAGGTCGGCGCCATGCTCAACGTATCGTACGTACCTCAGGTCAAGGGCAAATCGGTTAACCGGTACGAAATACGCAATATATTCAATCAATTGGGCCGCAACCGGTATACCACCCGCGAAGGCTGGCGCAACGTCAGCGGATATTACGAACAGCAACAAGACGAATATCTCTATCAAAGCCGTTCGATCTATACCGGGCAGGTCACCGGACAACACCAGATGGATCGCACGACGGTCGACTGGAATGCAGCCTATTCCTACTCGAACCGCCGCCAACCCGACCGTCGCATCGTAGGCCGTGAGAAAAATCCCGAAAACGGCATTTATGATTACACGATCGACCAAGGTTCGGTATCGCGGTATTTCACCTCGCTCGACGAGAATTTGGTATCGGGCGGTGTAGATTTTTCCCACAAACTGGGGCAGTCGGAATCATTCCAACCCATTCTGAAAGCGGGCGTGTATGCCGAATACAAAAACCGCGAATACAACACCCGTAATTTTCTTTACAAATGGGACGCATACAACAACTCTCTGCCTGCAGGTTTCGGTTCATTGACTGCCGAAGAGATCTTCACTGACCAGTACATTGGAGCTCCGGACAAACTCCACATTCAGGAAGACACCAAGAATACGGACAACTACAAGGCCAACAACAATACCGAAGCAGCTTATATCGCCGCAGAGATTCCGGTCGGCAGATTCAACATCTACGCAGGCGCCCGATTCGAACGGTTCTCGACCCAATTGACCAGTTACACGTCCAACACGACTTTCAAGACCAAAACGTACACCTATACGTACAACAACCTGCTTCCATCGATCAACGCGACGTTCGATCTCACAGACAAACAACTGCTCCGCCTGGCCTACGGGATGAGCGTCAACCGGCCCGAATTCCGCGAGCTGTCGCCGTCAACCTATTACGATTTCGACATGTTCAGTACGATCACCGGTAATCCCTCGCTCAAACAGGCAACGATTCACAACGTAGACCTCCGTTACGAGCTCTACCCCGGAAGCGGAGAGACAATTTCGGTAGCCCTTTTTTACAAAAAATTCCGCAACCCGATCGAATGGACCTATGTCGACGCAGGGGGATCGTACCAGTTCTCATTCGAGAATGCCCGCGAAGCCGACAACTACGGAATCGAGGTTGACCTCAAAAAAGACCTTGCCTTCATGGGCATGCGTAACTTCATGCTCTCCCTCAACGCCGCATACATCCATAGCAATGTAAGTTTCGAGGAAGGCAGTCTTGAGCACGACCGCCCGATGCAGGGGCAATCTCCCTATCTGGTCAATGCCGGTCTTTTCTACAATAACGAAAAATGGGGTCTCACCTTAGGAGCACTGTACAACCGTATCGGCAAACGTATCGTCGGCATCGGGCGTATCAGTACCAGCGGCGGAGACAACTTCAACAACAACATTCCCGACATGTACGAGATGCCCCGCGATGTACTCGATTTCACATTCGGGGTACGATTGAGCAAAATATTCGAACTCAAAGGTGCCGTCCGCGACATATTGGGAGATCGGGTTCGGTTCATGCAATTCCCGGAATTTCACGACCAAAACGGGCAGATCCAACATAGGGAACAAACCACCAAGGCATACAATCCCGGACGGAACTTTTCGATCTCGCTTGTAGCCACATTCTAAAAATCAGTACACACTAACAGGGTAAATAAATTTCTTTAACTGAAAAAACATGAAAAAGCAGTTATTTTTGGCCATGGTAGCCGCAGCGGCACTCCTGGCCGGATGCAATGACAACGATGGAAACGGCGGTCCGGGCGACGGCGGTGACGACACAACCGAAGGGCTCGTATTCGAAGAGACTGTCAACGGTGAAACACGCTATTATATCGGTGATGGTGACCAGAACTTTCCCGCGCCCGTAAAAAATTATACACTCGACGCCACAAAAACATACTACCTGCGAGGCTGGGTATACATCCAGGAGGGATCGACCCTCACCATTCCTGCCGGCACAGTAATCCGGGGTGAAAAAGAGTCGATGGCCTCACTTATCATCGAACGTGGAGCACAAATCATCGCCCAAGGTTCGGCGACCCAACCGATCGTCTTCACTTCGGCCCAACCTGCCGGACAACGCAAACCAGGCGACTGGGGCGGACTGATCATCTGCGGCCGCGGTCTCAACAACAAAACAGAGCAACAGATCGAAGGGGGTCCCCGTTCGTTCCACGGCGGTACGATAGCTGACGACAATTCAGGGGTATTGAGCTACGTACGTGTAGAATTCGCCGGTTACCCGTTCGATACCGACAAAGAGATCAACGGTATCACTTTCGGCTCGATCGGAAGCGCCACGAAAATCGATCACCTGCAAGTTTCTTATTCAAACGACGACTCTTTCGAGTGGTTCGGCGGCAGCCCTAACTGCAGTTACCTGGTTGCTTATCACGGTTGGGACGATGACTTCGATACGGACAACGGCTTCAGCGGCAAACTCCAGTTCCTGCTGGGTGTCCGTAACCCGAAACTGGCCGACACATCGCTCTCAAACGGTTTCGAGTCTGACAACAATAAAGACGGTTCGAGCGAGGAACCTTTTACTACAGCGCAATTCTCGAACGTCACCTTGATCGGTCCGATGGGTCAAGATCCTGATTTCTACAACACATCGGCTAGCACAGCCCATCCTGATGCCTACATCAACGGAGGATCGCTCTTCCCCAACAATGGTTCGAAACTCGGACAGTTCCAAGCAGGGGTACAGATCCGTCGTAATTCACGTATCAGTTTGTACAATTCTGTCATCATGGGTTACCCTGTCGGCATCATGATCGAAAACGACAAAGGAGCCGGTTCACAAGAGGCTGCGGCGGCCGGAGCCTTCTCTATCAGAAACGTTCATTTTGCAGGAGTCGATACGACGGCAACCTCATTCGACAACAGTGCTGCGAACACCAATCCTATTATCGGCATTCTCGGGTCAAACGCCAACAAGACCTGGGCGCGTGGCACCGGCTTCACCGATGGTTTCGTTCGCGAAAGTGCTGCAGCCAATCAGTTCTACACAGCACTCGACGCAATCCAACTGATGCAGCCCAATAGTTTACAAGACGGTTTCAAACCGATGCCCTCTGCAGGCAGTCCGCTAATCAACAGTGCCTATACCGTACCTTCGGGATTCGACAGCAAAGGAAACGGTTTTGCCGGAGCATTCCGCAGCACCGATCCGGCCGACGACTGGACCGCCGGTTGGTGTGAATGGGATCCACAAAACGCAGAATACTAATCCAACACCGCATGCTTCAGAGACCGCCTTTACAGGCGGTCTCTTTTCTTTGTATTCCCCCGGCCCCACACACCCTACACCTTTTAAAACTAAATCTTCTCCAACGTATTCTTTCTATAATTCTCGGAAGTTTACTCGCCCCTCAAAAAAATCAAAAGAAAATTTTGGAGAGAATTATTTTTATCGTACTTTTGCAGCATCAAGATTGACCCATGGTGTAATGGTAACACTGCAGATTCTGGTTCTGCCTTTCTTGGTTCGAGTCCAGGTGGGTCAACAAAAAA
>CASDSC010000189.1 GCA_949283215.1 uncultured Alistipes sp.
CATCAACCGGCACCCCCGTTCCTGGAGGGTTGTCTTTTAACGAGGCGGTATATTTATTGGACGTATTGACCCGTTCAGGCAGGGAAATTGTAGGTTTCGACCTGGTCGAGGTGTGTCCGTCACATCAGGACGAATGGGATGCTAATGTTGGGGCACGCATCTTATACCGGTTATGCGGAATGGCCCTGCGTTCATACCACGAATAACAAATTATAATGTGCGGTTCCAAACCAAACCGTACTATTTCTAATCAGAATACTATCCATTCGAACTTTTCGCATCATGACTCGAATCGTCAGCTACCGAAGCAAACGTAACTATTATTTGCGCCATCAACGGCAACGACATTTCCTACGCAGTCCATGGGCCGGCGGTGTAATCCTGGTCATCTTTGCAGTGATTGCCTTGCTTTTAGCCAACATCGACGCAACCAAAACATTATACCACCATCTGCTGACCACACCGTTTACAATCGGATTCCCGGGGTTCGACCTCACACGCAGCATCGAAGCCTGGATCAATGACGGACTGATGGTCGTATTCTTTTTCGTAGTCGGTCTCGAGATCAAACGTGAAATCATTGCAGGCCAACTGTCCGTTCCCAAACACGCTGCATTACCTGTTGCCGCAGCTTTAGGCGGTATGATTGCTCCGGCCTTGATCTATTCAATCTTCAATGCCGGCACACCCACCGAAGCAGGTTGGGGTATCCCCATGGCTACCGACATCGCTTTTGCTATAGGCATTCTTTCGCTGCTTGGGAATCGCGTACCCGTATCACTCAAAATCTTCCTGACCGCACTGGCCATAGTCGACGACCTCGGGGCCATTCTGGGCCTCGCGCTTTTTTATTCCTCGGAAATCAATCTCGTCGCACTGATTGCAGCCATCGCTGTATTCGCCTTCCTGTGGATTCTCAACCGGATGAACGTCTACAAAATGCGTTACTATCTGATCCCAAGCATTATATTATGGATTTTATTCTTACATTCGGGTATCCACGCTACGCTCGCGGGTGTACTGATTGCCATGGCAATTCCAGCGACACCTCGATACAGCAAAAAATATTTTCTGTATAAATCGAAATACTTCCATGAAGAGTTCGCGCATTTCGACCGGCCAGATGTCGAAGTGTTGGCCAACGACCACCAACATCACGCACTCAATTCGATGCGCTACCTGGCAGCTAATGCAATGAGTCCATCTCAACGGCTCGAACACGCTCTCAATCCAACTGTAACGTTCTTCATTATGCCTGTTTTCGCTTTAGCCAACGCGGGAGTGGAAATCACGAGTACGGCAGACCTCAACATTTTCACTACGGCGGAAGGTAACGGTATTTTCTGGGGACTTGTCATCGGAAAACCGCTCGGTATCGCACTGCTCTGCTGGCTAACCATCCGGCTGAAACTGGCCGCCATGCCCGAAGGGGCAACATGGCGTAATCTGATCGGTGTAGCCGCCTTGGGAGGTATCGGATTCACCATGTCGATCTTCATCGACAATTTAGCATTTACCGACACTGCATTCATCAGTCTTGGCAAAATCACGATTCTGATTGCATCAATCGTCGCAGCTCTACTGGGTGTAATCTTGATCAATGCGGCCTACAAGGAAGGACAACATGAAAACAATTCGGCCTCATAATGAAAATAATTCGGCAAATCAAATCAGTTTCTCACGTAAATTGATTATGTTTGCGTGCTTATTTAGGGAAAGACATATCATTAATTTCATAAACAATTTTCAACATGAAAAAGATGCTTATTATGGCCGGCATTCTGGCCACTGTATTCAGCTCTTGCAACTCAGGCAGCACGAGTCTGAAAACTGAAGAAGATTCGTTGGCATACGCTTTCGGTGTCAATTTCGGTCTGTCACTGAAACAGTTTGACAGCACAGTGAACGTAGACATCGTAGCTGACGCTGCAAAAGCAGCATTCAAGGGTGGCGCTTCTATGGACGGTGAAGAAGCTTTGGCATTCATTCAGGAATACATCATGGTTCGTAAACCGAAAAAAGTGTTGGCTGCCAGCCAGAAATTCCTGTCTGAAAAAGGACAGGATCCCAATGTAAAGAAAACTGAAAGCGGTCTGTTGTATGAAATCATCGAAGAAGGTGGTGAAAAACCGACTCAGGATATCGACACTGTATGGGTAAATTACAAAGGTATGCTGCCTGACGGTACCGTATTCGACCAACGCGCTGACACTATTTCGTTCCCGCTGAACCGTGTCATCGCCGGCTGGACCGAAGGTATGAAACTCGTCGGCAAAGGCGGTAAGATCAAACTTTATGTACCTTCAGAATTGGCTTACGGCCAACAAGGCAATCGTGGCATCAGCCCCAACCAAGCTTTGGTATTCGAGATCGAGATGATTGATTTCGCAGCTGGTGATTCGAGCTTGCTGAAGAAATAAGACACATACAAGCATAAAAAAAGCGGAACTTGAGTTCCGCTTTTTTTATGCTTTCACCGTCCCCATCCAAAAATCGTTATATTTGCTTTGTTAAAAACATCGCTGACGGATATCTGCAATTTGTTACAAACATTCACATATACATCCACAATACATTATGGAAATCGAAGGAACAGTCAATAAAGTACTCGCGCCAGTAAAAGGAACAAGCGCCCGGGGGGAATGGACCAAACAGGAAGTCGTACTCGACCTGCCAGGTGATTTTCGCAAAAAAGTATGCATCAGCTTTTGGGGCGATCGTGCTGCCGAAGCTGCATCACTCAAGCCCGGCGAAGCAGTAACCATCTCTATAGATGTCGAATCTCGAGAATACAATGGCAGATGGTTTACCGAAGCACGCGGCTGGAAAATCGTACGCAAAGCCACAGAACAGCCATCATTTCCTGCGGACATGCCCACACCTCCCGTATTCGAAGAAGACACACCATTTAAAGAGGAACCAGACGATCTTCCGTTCTAATATACCGACATGCACGACATTTCGGCACTATTCCTCAACGGTACGTCACCCACATCATGTTAGTAATAGACCACACTCAACATACCGTGGCCAATCAATTTACCGTCAAAGTTTGCCGATATCGAAAAAAGAAGTATATTTGCACTTCCTTAGGGAATAAATAAATCAATAAGACTCATGAAAGTTTGTGAAATCACAGGAAAAGTCGCTCTGGTAGGAAACAATGTTTCCCACTCGAACAAAAAGACCAAGCGTCTCTTCAACCCCAACTTGAAGACCAAACGCTTCTGGTCAGAAGAAGAGGGCCGGTGGATTACCCTCAAGGTAACGACTGCCGGTATGAAAACCATCAACAAAAAAGGGTTGGCTGCAGCACTTCGCGAAGCTAAAGCCGCTCAGAAAGTTTACTAACAGCAGGTTAAGAAATGGCAAAAAAAGGTAACCGGGTGCAGGTAATTCTCGAATGCACCGAACACAAAGCAAGCGGTATGCCGGGAACATCGCGGTACATCACCACAAAAAACAAAAAGAACACTCCCGACCGCATGGAACGCAGGAAGTACAATCCTATCCTGAAAAAAGTAACTTTACACCGCGAAATTAAATAGTTTGAAGCCATGGCAAAGAAAGTAGTCGCAACTCTGAAAACAGGTTCGGGCAAGAACTTTACAAAGTGTATTAAAATGGTGAAATCGCCTAAGACCGGAGCGTATGCGTTTAAAACGGAAATCGTTCCCAATGATCAAGTAAAAGATTTCTTTGACAAGAAATAAGCTTTCACCGGCTTAATACAAAAGGCCCGTCCCATTCGAGGACAGGCCTTTTGTATTTTATACCCCAACAAACACCCGACCGATCAAGACACCTCCCTCATACAGACATATCACAGGCAAACAAGTTTGAATTCCATCAGCCCCCTCTCTCAATAAAACTATAATTATATCTACAACAGAAAATACAAATACATTTTTCACGAATAAAGAAATACTATCTTTGCAGTATTAAACGATATTCGAATCATGGGGTTATTCAATATTTTCAGCAAAAAGGAGCCAAAGACCGATCTCGAACGCGGTCTGAACAAAACCAAAGAGGGTGTTTTCGCCAAATTAGCCCGCGCAGTAGCAGGCAAAAGCAAAGTCGATGACGAAGTACTCGATGAGCTGGAAGAGGTATTGATTTCGTCGGACGTAGGTGTCGACACGACGGTCCGCATCATTCGTCGTATCGAAGAACGCGTGGCCCGTGACAAATACATGAACACTTCCGAACTCCAGAATATTCTTCGCGACGAGATCACAGCCTTACTCGAAGAGCGCGGTGAAACCGATGCCGGATTCGACACAGCAAAACGAAACGGATATCCGTTCGTTGTCATGGTTGTGGGAGTTAACGGCGTAGGCAAGACGACCACGATCGGCAAACTAGCAGCCCAATTCCACAAAGCTGGGAAAAAAGTATATATCGGTGCCGCGGACACATTCCGGGCTGCTGCGATCGAACAACTCGAAGTATGGGCCGAACGTGCCGGAGCAACTCTGGTCAAACAAAACATGGGATCAGACCCGGCATCGGTAGCATTCGACACCCTCAAATCAGCTGTTGCCAATGAGGCGGATATCGTCCTGATTGACACAGCGGGCCGTTTGCACAACAAAATCGGCCTGATGAACGAATTGACCAAGATCCGGAACGTCATGGCCAAAGTCATTCCCGACGCGCCTCATGAAGTACTGCTTGTCCTGGATGGGAGTACGGGTCAAAATGCCTTCGAGCAAGCCAAACAATTCACACAGGCCACTCAGGTTACCTCGCTGGCAGTGACAAAACTCGACGGTACGGCCAAAGGTGGCGTGGTAATCGGAATCAGCGACCAATTCAAGATTCCCGTACGCTACATCGGTGTCGGTGAAGGAATCGACCAATTACAAGTGTTCGACCGCAGGGCATTCGTCGACAGTTTGTTCGGTTAACCCGATCCAAACGCTATTTCATAAAACGGATAAGGAAACCTCACAGGATCAAATCGCCGATTACAAGACAAACTGAAATTCTCTCCAAGCAGACAAGCGACCATAATCTGGATAGAGACAATACCGCTATAACACACTTACAACAGAGCCCTAACGTTTCCGCAACCGAACGACAGATAACACTCGCGATTAGGCTGACGCAAAACCATTAACGACAAGCCTCGAATCTGCAATCTCATGTACGATTCACGTGTCAACGACACAACAACCCATTTCGAACGGATACGATCTCTTTTTATCAGTCAGTACAATTCCTATGGCAAAAACTCATAAAATCAATATTGTCACACTCGGTTGTTCCAAGAATCTGGTTGATTCGGAACACCTGATGGCCCAACTGGCAGACCAACGTTTTGAAATTGTTCACGATTCGAACGACCCGTCGGCACGTATTGTGATCATCAACACCTGCGGATTTATCGGCGATGCCAAAGAGGAATCGATCAATACGATCCTGTCGTTCGCAGCAGCCCGTACCCGCGGGGAGATCGACCACCTTTTCGTAATGGGTTGTCTGTCGGAGCGCTATCGTGATGAATTACGCGACGAAATACCCGAAGTAGACTCATTTTTCGGTGTCCGTGACCTGGCCGACGTTGTCCGAGCCGTCGGAGCAGAATATCGCGACGAATTGGCCGGCTCACGCCATCTCACCACCCCGTTGCACTACGCTTACCTGAAAATCTCCGAAGGTTGCAACTGGGGATGCGGTTATTGCGCAATTCCGTTGATCCGGGGAAAACACATCTCCGTCCCCATGGAGGAATTGGTAGCCGAAGCCGAAGGATTGGCAGCCCAAGGGGTAAAAGAGTTGATCGTTATCGCTCAAGATACGACATACTACGGGATAGACCTCTACGGACGCCGTGCATTGGCTGATTTGTTACGCCGACTCTGCCGGATCGACGGGATCGAATGGATCAGGCTCCACTATGCCTACCCAGCCCATTTTCCCGATGACGTTATCGAGGTACTGCGCGACGAACCGAAAATGTGTCCCTATCTCGACATTCCGCTGCAACACATTGCCGACAGCCAACTCAAGGCCATGCGACGAGGTATCAACGGAGCAGAAACACGGGCACTTGTTCGCCGTCTCCGCAAGGAAGTTCCCGGCATCGCCATCCGCACAACCCTGATCGTCGGTTACCCCGGCGAAACAGAATGTGATTTCCAGGAATTGATTGATTTCGTACGCGAAACACGATTCGAACGGCTTGGCGTCTTTGCCTACTGCGAAGAAGAAGGCACCTACTCAGCTCTTCACCTAAAGGATGACATCTCTGAAGAAGAGAAACAGCGCCGGATTGACACCATCATGTCACTTCAACGCGAAATCTCGTTGGAAAACAACCAGCAACGAGTCGGACACATCGAACCGGTCATCATCGACCGCATAGAAGGGGAATATGCGGTAGGACGAACTCGCCACGATTCTCCGGAAGTCGATGATGAAGTTTTAGTCAGCAGTTCCGAACCGCTTACCCCCGGCACCATTCTGCAGGTACGGATCACAGCAGCCGACGATTACGATCTGTACGGCGAACCGGCACACGAAGAAAATTAACACCAAACGCTTGAATTATTCTGTTTTTTTGTTAATTTTGGGGTGTTAACCAAGGTGTCAGATTATCAGAAATGACTGATTCGGCTATTGTACAAGTGATTAAGGCTAAGGTTGCGAAAATCATCGCAGAAAACCGCAAACTACGCGCCGAAGCCACCAAACTCACTGCCGAACGTGACAAACTGAAAGCTGACAACCGGGCAATGGTTCACCAAATTGCCGAACTGGAAAAACGCATCGGTGTGCTCGAAATCAGTAAAGGCATGACCGGAGCAACAGGGCAGAATACGAAGCTGGCACGCCAGCGGGTCAATCTGTTAATGCGGGAGATCGATCGCTGTATCGCTCTGATGAACAAGTAAGGTACGACGTGAACGATGGCAGACAAATTGAATATTAAACTGAATATAGCCGGTAAGCCCTACCCGCTCAGTATCGAACGGAGCGACGAAGAGAAATACCGCAGGGCTGAACGGGATGTCAACACACTGGTTTCGACCTACAAGAAACATTTCCGGGCCGAACAAGAAGATTACTTGGCAATGGCCGCCTTACAGCTCGCTGTCAGCAATATAGACAATGAACTGGCTAAAGGGGCTGGAGTGGATGAAGATGAATTGATCGATTTGGATCGCATATTGGATGAGTATTTGGACAACCTCAAGTCCTGAAACGAAGTTCTTTTGACATACACTAAGGAATATTGATTTACCCGCATGGATTCCTTTTAGCTTTGCGAAACTCAACACTTATTTACTTTGGGGTTCGCCTCGGTCATTCAAAAACAGGCCTTACCCTCCTTTCGGGGAGGTTTCCCGCTTGACGGGGACGTTGGACGTTTGCGATTGGCTGGATGCCCCACCTATGACGACTGGAGCTTCGTCAAACATCGAAAAGGAATTCCATGCGGTTTTTTTATGCATTGACACATTTTTTATTTAACATACAAAAACCAAACTCACAATGAACGGTGTAATAACAATAATCGTTGTTGCTATTATCACCTCGGCAATTACAGGCGTAGTTTCATACTTTATCATAAGTAAATCTACCGAACGGCGTCGGAAAAAGATCCTCGAAGAAGCCGAAGCCGATGGCGAGATGATAAAGAAGGAGAAAATCCTCCAGGCAAAAGAGAAATTCATTCAGCTCAAGAGCGAACATGACCGCACAGTTAACGAACGGAATTCAAAACTGACACAGGCTGAATCTAGAATCAAACAGATCGAAAACAACCTGCAACAACAACAGGAAGAGATCAGCAAAAAGAACCGAGAGATCGAGCGTGAGCGCGAGCAGATCCAAAGTCAGCAAGCTGTACTCGACAAACGGAAAGAAGAAGTAGAACGCTTGTTTCGCGAACAGAATGCACGTCTTGAGCAGATCAGCGGCATGAGCAGCGAGGAAGCCAAAAATATTCTGATCGAGAATATGAAAGCCGAGGCCAAAAGCGATGCGATGGCCTATATCAATGAAACGATCGAAGAGGCCAAAATGAGTGCCAACAAAGAGGCCAAACGGATCGTCGTACAAACGATCCAGCGTGTAGCTACTGAAACGGCGATCGAAAATTCGGTTACGGTTTTCAATATTGAGAGCGATGAGGTCAAAGGCCGTATTATCGGCCGTGAAGGCCGCAATATTCGTGCGCTCGAAGCTGCCACCGGGATAGAGATCATCGTCGACGATACACCCGAAGCGATCATTCTTTCCGGTTTCGATCCGGTGCGTAGGGAAGTTGCTCGTTTGGCCTTGCATCAATTGGTCACCGACGGACGTATCCACCCGGCCCGCATCGAAGAGGTCGTGGCCAAAGTACAGAAACAGATCGAGGAGGAAATCATCGAGGTCGGCAAACGTACGACAATCGACTTAGGTATTCACGGTCTGCATCCTGAACTGATCCGACTCATCGGAAAAATGAAATACCGTTCGTCATACGGACAAAACCTTTTGCAACACTCGCGCGAGACAGCCAATCTATGCGGGATTATGGCCGCCGAGCTGGGGCTCAATCCGAAAAGTGCCCGCCGTGCAGGCTTACTTCACGATATTGGCAAAGTACCCGACGACGAACCCGAACTGCCGCACGCAATCATCGGAATGAAATTAGCCGAGAAATTTAAGGAGAAACCCGATGTGTGCAACGCAGTGGGAGCCCACCACGACGAGATGGAAATGTCGTCGCTCTATGCACCGATCGTACAGGTATGCGATGCGATTTCAGGAGCCCGCCCGGGAGCCCGCCGCGAAGTCGTCGAGTCCTATATCAAACGCCTCAAGGAGATGGAAGATATCGCCATGGCTTACCCCGGCGTCATGAAGACATACGCGATCCAGGCCGGCCGCGAATTGCGTGTCATCGTAGGCAGCGAGAAGTTGAGCGACCAACAGGCTGATCAGCTTTCACACGACATTGCCAAGAAGATTCAGGACGAGATGACCTATCCCGGTCAAGTCAAGATCACTGTGATTCGCGAGACACGTGCCGTAAGTTATGCAAAATAGATAGAATACATCAACATAAGCCCTAAAAGTAACGCAAGCCACCAATTGCTCAAGCGAGCAACTCATACATTGGCGCTTTGTATTCTTCGGAGAAAAAGCGAGACTGAATTATACAGTCTCGCTTTTTATTTTTACACACGTCACTACACATAAAATTATCTTCTCTAGGCTTCAACTTACATAATATAAGAGACACGAACACTAATTCGGCACTTAAGACCCACAATAGACGTTCTAAACGATATTAAAGGATTATACATTTCTTGATTGTCATTGTATTAAACGACGTTCACATATCATCTGGGCTTGCTCCCCTTATTAATTGAGACCACACGGCATTTCACAATCCACGTAAGAAGGTGACAGATACAATCAACAAAACAAGCCTAACCGACACACACTGATCAGTATCGGACCATCTCACATTCAGCAATCATTAGTCAACGTGCAAGCAACAGATAATGAGAATTATACAGCAGCTATTCACACATTCATCAAACTCAAAAATAGAATTCTCAACCACACGATATTAGGGGCCCATAATATACCCCACCCATCTTCCTATATGAACAACATAAAGCTCATACTACTTCATGTAATGTTCTATCCCCTCCTCGTATGCCACAAAAAAGGCGATACCCTTAGGGCATCGCCTTTTATTAATACCAATAATAAATTACTTATTTTTGGGTTTAGGAGCCAACATCATATTCATCCGTTTCCCCTCTAGTTTTGGCATTTGCTCAACCTTAGCGATCTCCTCGAGATCTGTAGCAAACCGTAACAAAAGGATCTCGCCTTGATCTTTGAACACAATCTGGCGCCCGCGGAAAAAGACATAGGTCTTAACCTTACAACCTTCCTTAAGAAAATTTTCGGCGTGTTTGAGCTTAAAATTGTAATCGTGATCATCCGTATTCGGTCCAAATCGGATCTCTTTCACCACTACTTTTACAGCTTTGGCCTTAATCTCTTTGGCTTTCTTTTTCTGTTGATAAAGAAACTTCTGATAATCAACGATACGACAAACAGGAGGATCTGCCTTGGGAGAGATCTCCACAAGGTCAAGGCCTTGTTCATCAGCTATTCTCAAGGCTTCTTTCAGCGAAACGACCATCGAAGCCTCGATATTATCCCCCACAAGACGCACCTGAGGCGCAGTAATGTGTTCGTTGACTTTATGTGCAGCCTCTTTCTCTGGAGTCCTCCCTTTGAAAGCCGGCTTTGGCGGAAACTGTTTTGGTGAGTCTATAGTTTTATCCTCCAACTTTTAATGGTCCTGTACTCAAATTGCAGGCCGAAATATCCGGCAACATACCAATCTTGCAACAATCCTAAATACAGTCCTTTTTGTTAATAAATATGTTTGTTCTCTATCTGTTGCTCAATGTTTCGATTTCGCTAGCGACCTTGGCCTTGACCATATCGATAAATTCCTGTACAGACATTGTACCTTTATCACCTTCACCCTGAATACGCAACGAAACCTTACCCTCCTGTTCTTCTTTTTCTCCTACGATTAACAGGAATGGGATACGGCGCAATTCGTTGTCACGTATCTTTCTGCCAA
>CASDSC010000190.1 GCA_949283215.1 uncultured Alistipes sp.
AGAGCTCCTTCCTGTTCGAGCTCGTGCGTGAGAGTCGAGGGAGTCCGGTCATATCCGGCCACACATTTGCCTTCGTGCAGGAAGTATCGGGCGATCGCGCTCATGCCGATACCGCCGATACCGATAAAATATACGTGAGAGAAATTCATGTGTGTTTGATCAGTTTGATGATTTCATCAGCGACTCGGTCGGCCGAATCGGAGATCCCGAGCATTCGGATGTTTCGAATCATGGTTTCGCGTTTTTCTCGGTTGTTGATGAGGGCTTGAGCGGCTGGGATTACTTCATCGACGGCTTTGTCGTCGGCAATCAGCATGGCGGCCTCTTTGTCAGCGAGCGCGCGGGCGTTTTTTGTTTGGTGGTCTTCGGCCACGTTGGGCGAGGGGACAAAAATCACGGGTTTTCCTACGAGACAGAGTTCGGATACGGTCCCTGCGCCCGAGCGTGATACTACCACGTCGGCAGCGGCATATGCGAGATCCATTCGGTCGATGAAAGCCCCGCGCCAAATGCCTTTGCTGTCGCGAGAGGCCATATATTCCGACATTTCCCGTTCATAGAATTTTCCGGTTTGCCAGATGACCTGCATCTGGTTTTCGGCTACGATACGGTCGACCCATTTTTTCATCATGTTGTTGAGGGTTCGAGTACCCAGACTTCCTCCGACCACCAGAAGGATCGGTTTTTGCGGATCAAGGCCGAAATATTCGGCCGCACTGTTCCGGTCGATTCCTTCGGCACTGAAACGGCCGCGGAGCGGATTCCCTGTGAGCAGGATTTTTTCAGCGGGGAAAAATCGTTCCATACCGTCATAGGCGGTGCAAATGCGGTTGGCCCGAGCGGCGAGGATTTTGTTGGTGACCCCGGCATACGAGTTTTGTTCCTGAATTAGAGTCGGAATACCCATTCGTTGTGCGCTCCAAAGTACGGGGGCGCTGGCATAGCCACCGAACCCGGCCACTGCGTCAGCTCCGAACTGACGGATTACGCGGCGAGCCTGGCTGATGCTCCGCATTACTTTGAACGGGAGCAACAGGTTGCTGAGCGTGAGCCGGCGTTGGAGTCCTGCTACCGGGAGTCCGACGATCCGATACCCTAAGACGGGGATCTTTTCCATCTCCATCTTGCCTTCAGCTCCGACGAAAAGCAAGTCGACCCTTTCGCCCAATTTGCGGCGGAGTGCTTCGGCGACTGCGACGGCAGGATAGATGTGCCCTCCGGTTCCTCCACCGCTCAATATGATTTTGTATTGTTTTGTGTCCATGCAATGATCGTTTTAGACGTCATGTTCTGACTCCCACAGGAAAAGGCCGATACGTCATGTTTCGGCGTTACCGGTGCTTTTCTCTTGGGTTTCAGAGGGAATGTATGTTGTTATATAACGAATATAGGTTCATTTTATTTATTCGATTCCAGGAGTGATTCTCCTTTGGGTTTGTCGAGCGTTTTTTCCTGTACCTGGCGGCTGACGCCGAGAATCATACCGAGGGCGATCGACGTGAACAGCAGCGAGGATCCTCCGAGGCTGATGAGCGGGAGAGCCTGTCCGGTTACGGGGAACAGGTTGACCGAAACCAGCATGTTGCAGAGTGCCTGCATTGTGATCATCAGGCTGAGCCCCAATACGAGGAAACTGGGGAACGCGGTACCGCATTTTTGGAAAATGAGGATGGCCCGGAAGAAGATCCACAGATAGAGGATCAGTACGACCGCAGCGCCCATCACGCCGTATTCTTCAGCGATGAATGCATAGGCAAAATCCGAATATGAGTGGGGCAAATTGGCCCGTTGGGTGCTGTTTCCTGGGCCTTTCCCGAATATGCCACCTGTGGCGATGGCAATTTTGGCTTGACGGACCTGGAGGTTGTCGTCAGAATCTTGTTCGACTTGTTCTGTGCCGACGAAATCTTTGAGTCGGTTTACCCAGGTTTGAGCGCGCCCGACGCCTGCAGCGGCCATGACTCCGAGAATAAAAATCATGGGTATGATGATAGCTGCCAGCAGTCGGAAAAGTTCTCTCATTCTGACGCGTCCGATCATCAGCATGATCCAGCAGGTGCCGAATGTGATAGCGGCGGTTGAGAAATTCGAGAAGAAGATAGCTCCGCAAGCGAGCACCACGGGCAACAGGAGCGGAATTGTCGTATGAAAGAAAATATCTTTGTTTTTGTTGTTTTTAGCGCTCCAATCGGCGGGGTTGAAAGAAGGGAGTATCGGAATACGGTCGATAATAGTTTGTCGTTTGGCGAGTTGTTGGGCGAGCACCATGACGAGAGTGACCTTCAAGAAGTCGGAGGGTTGGAACGTAAGTCCGACGATCGGGATACGAATCCACCGGGAGGCGTCGTTAAGATTCACGCCGATGAAGAAAGTGAGAGCCATGAATCCCAACGCCATAATAAACCCGAGTTTGGCAAATCGGGCATACAGTTGATACGGGATGCGATGTACAGCAAACATGCATCCAAAACCCAAGACGATGAATTTAATTTGATTCATCACATAGTGTGTCGTATCCCCACCGGCTTTGCGGTAAGCCATGGAGGCTGTCGAAGAGTAAACGACGAGGATTGAGACGACCGCGAGCGTTGCGATGATGATCCACAGCGCCCGGTCACCGCCGAACAGGCGTTCCGAGAGAGGACGCTTGTTTCGTTTGGCGGATTCTTTGGTGTCGTTTTGTATAGTTGTCGTATTATCCATCCTATGTTACCTTTTACGTTGATGAGGTGTACTGCCTGTTTGCCTTTGTCGTGGTCTCACTTCAGAGAGCGTTTCTGGTTTTCCTGACACCGTTCCATTCAGCGGGCAGCTGTCATCCGATATGGTCCGGAATCATAACATCGTGGTGTGACCTCACTACCGCCTGCCCGAATGTTGGCTTCCGTCTTGTTTCTTGTGGGGGGCCGGATAAATTGGGGTCATTCGTTATCGGGACATTTCCATTTCTTTTTGTATATCGTTTTCTGCTCCATACGAAGACTCCTGATGCGATTCTGCGGGTGGACAGTCCTGTTTTTGTTTTCGTAGCATCCGACCGAGGTGCATTGAGCCCGCAAGAGGCCTTGTGATCTATCTACCTGGCGTCGATCTGTTGCATTTCGAGTACCTTGGCTTTGAATTTTTCGCCGCGGTCTTCGTAGTTTTTGAACAGGTCGAAGCTGGCACAAGCCGGAGAGAGCAGAACGACATCTCCGGGCGCAGCGGCTTTTGCGGCAGCAAGCATCGCCTCTTCGAGCGATGCGGTGCTGATCACTTCTGGTACGACCCCGGTGAATGATCTGATCAGTTTGTCGTTGTCGAGGCCCATGCAGACCAGAGTTTTGACCTTGGATCGTGCGAAATCCACCAGCGGGGCGTAATCATTTCCTTTGTCGGTTCCCCCTGCAATCCATACGACGGGCCGAGTCATGCTTTCGAGTGCATACCAAACGGAGTCGACATTCGTGGCTTTCGAGTCGTTGATGTATAGCACACCGTTCACGGACCCTGCCGGTTCGAGCCGATGTTCGACGCCGGCGAAACTTTCGGCTGAGGCCACAATACTATGGGGTTCGACGCCGGCGGCCAAGGCGGCCAGCGAGGCAGCCATTACATTATAAGTGTTGTGTATGCCTTTGACGATCAGTCGTTCGGTATCGATTTCGCACGATTTTCCTTCGGCATGCACTACGATATGTCCGTGGTCGAGATAGGCCCCGGGGTTTTCATTGGTCCGAACGCTGAACGGAAACCGTTTTGCAGCCTCGGGATGTTTCGGAAGGTTCTCGGTGGTCACGGGGTCGTCGGCGCAAAAGACGAATCGGTCGACCGGGGTTTGGTTTTGGAGAATCCGGAATTTGCTGTCGACGTAATTTTGCATTTTGTAGTCATACCGGTCGAGGTGATCGGGTGTGATATTCATCAATACCGCGATGTGGGCCTTGAAGTCATACATTCCGTCGAGCTGGAAACTGCTGAGTTCGATCACGTACCAGTCGTAGTCGTGCGTAGCGACAGCCAGGGCGAAACTTTCGCCAATATTTCCGGCCAAACCTACATTGAAACCGGCCTCTTTCAGTATTTTGTAAGTCAAGGTTGTAGTGGTGGTTTTCCCGTTCGAACCGGTGATGCAGATTGTTTTTGCATTGGTGTACCGTCCGGCGAATTCGATTTCCGAGATTACGGGAATGCCTTTTGCCCGGATTGCCTGTACGATAGGAGCCTTTTCGGGTATGCCGGGACTTTTGACCACCTCATCGGCGTTCAGAATCAGGGCTTCGGTATGTTTTTTTTCTTCGTAGGGTACGTTCCATTCGACGAGTTTTTGTTTGTATTTGTCGGCAATGGGTCCTTTGTCCGAGAGGAACACGTCATACCCTTTTTTAAGACCCAGTACAGCGGAACCGAATCCGCTTTCGCCTCCGCCGAGGATAACCAGTCGTTTCATTTTTTGATTAACGTATTTTGAGCGTGACAAGAGTGATGGCCGCCAGGAGTAGTTGGACGATCCAGAAGCGAGTCACGATTTTGGATTCGAAATAACCTTTTTTCTGATAGTGGTGATGCAGGGGAGCCATAAGGAAGAATCTTTTACCTTCTCCGTATTTTTTCTTGGTGTATTTGAAGTAGCTGACCTGCATGATGACCGAGATGCTTTCGACGAAGAAAATGCCGCAGAGGATCGGCAGCAACAGTTCTTTTCGGATGAGGAGGGCGAACACGGCGATGATACCGCCTATTGCGAGACTGCCCGTATCTCCCATGAAGACCTGGGCGGGGAAACAGTTGTACCAGAGGAAACCGAGGAGAGCCCCGACGAAAGCTGCAGCATAGACCATCAGTTCGCCGCTTTTGGGGATGTACATGATGTTGAGGTAGTCTGCATAGATGACGTGTCCCGAGAGATAGGCAAGGATACCGAGAACGACGACGATCGAGGCAGAAACTCCGGCGGCCAGACCGTCGAGGCCGTCAGTGAGGTTTGCTCCGTTCGATACGGCCGTGATGATAAAGATTGCAGCCACAATGTAAAGTAACCAGGTAGCTAAGTCGGCGCTATCCGAATGCCCCGGGATGAGCCAGTGGTAGTCGAACTCGTTGTTTTTAACGAAAGGGATTGTTGTTTTTGTGGTTTTGAGGGGTTCTCCGAGATAGACGGAACTCGGGGCGCCTTGAGAGAGGACGTATTCGATTTCGACGCTTTCGCGGCGGTTGTCGACTTTTTCACGGACGACGATCTCTTGGGATAGCCACATGGTCGTGCCGACGATCAGGCCCAGACCGACCTGACCGACGATTTTGAAACGACCTTTCAGACCTTCCTTGTTGCGGCGGAACACTTTGATGTAGTCGTCGAGGAACCCGATAGCCCCGAGCCATATGGTTGAGACGATCATCAGGATGATGTAAATGTTGGTCAGGTCTCCGAGGAGGAGGATCGGAATAAGAATCGAGCCGAGGATGATAATTCCTCCCATGGTTGGGGTTCCTTTTTTCTGCAGTTGGCCCTCGAGACCGAGGTTTCGGATATCTTCGCCGATCTGGTGTTTGTGCAGCAGATTGATGATTCGGCGTCCGAATACCATACCGATGAGCAGGGCGAGGATAATAGCGGCCGCTGCCCGGAACGAAGTTGAGAGGAACATCCCGACCCCCGGGATGTCAAAATGGTTCGAAAGGTATTGAATCAGGTGGTAGAACATGGTTGTTGAGGTGGGTGTGTTGTATCGGGTAGATTGGTTTATGTTGAGTTGTCAGTGTCAATGCTGGTTCAGAAAAATTTAAGCAAGGCGATTATTCCGACATACCGAATGCGGCGCGAACCTCTTCTTTGTCGTCGAAATGGTGCTTGACGCCACCGATGTCCTGGTAGGTTTCATGCCCTTTGCCTGCGACCAGAATGATGTCGTGCGGAGCAGCCATCAAGGCAGCCGTACGGATCGCCTGCCTGCGGTCGGTGATGGCGAGGTAGCGGTCTTCGGGTGTCAGTCCGGCTTTCATCTCTTCAATAATTGCCTCGGGTTGTTCGAGTCTCGGGTTGTCGGAAGTGAGGATGGCCAGATCACCACCTTTGACAGCGATTTGAGCCATTTCGGGTCGTTTCGTACGGTCTCGGTTTCCGCCGCATCCGACTACGATATAGAGTTTCTGTTGTCCGGTTCTGATTTCGTTGATTGTGTCGATGACATTCTGCAGGGCATCGGGTGTGTGTGCGTAATCGACGATTGCAGTGACTCCCGATTTCGAGCGGATGTATTCGAAACGGCCGTTTACCGGATGCAGTCGGCTCATGGCCGTGAGCAGTTCTGTTTTGTCGGCACCGAGCAGACGGGCAGCGGCATAGACCGACAGGAGGTTGTAAGCATTGAACCGGCCGAGGAACCCGACCCAGACTTCGGTTCCATCCATGTTGAGGAGCATTCCGTCGAGGAGCATTTCGACGATCTTGCATTTGAAGTCGGCTTGTGCCAGCAGCGACAGGGTATGCACTTGAGCCCGGGTATTCTGCATCATGATTCGGCCGTTACGGTCATCGATGTTGGTGAGGGCCCATGCGGATGCGGGCAGGTGGTCGAAGAACCGTTTTTTCGCTTTGATATATTCGGCGAAAGTTTTATGATAATCGAGGTGGTCGTGCGTGATGTTTGTAAAAATTCCACCGGTAAAATGCAATCCTTCGATTCGGTTTTGGACGATACTGTGTGAGCTGACCTCCATGAAACAGTATTCGCATCCGGTTTCGACCATTTCGGCGAGCATTCGATTGATTCTGATCGCGTCGGGGGTTGTGTGTGTCGAAGGGAGCACCTGATCGTTGATCCGGTACGAGACTGTCGAGATCAAACCGGCTTTATAGCCGAGCATACGGAAGGTGTCGTAAAGGAGTGTTGCCGTCGTGGTTTTTCCGTTTGTTCCTGTGACTCCGACGAGCCTCAATTTTCGGCTGGGATTGTCGTAAAAGTTGGCCGCAATATGTCCGAGAGCGGCATTCGAATCGGCTACCCGCACATCCGTGACAGAGGGGTCGGTGTTTTGGGGTAAATGCTGGCATACGATAGCGACGGCGCCTTTGGCGATGGCATCGGAGATAAAAGCGTGGCCATCGGTTTGTGTGCCGGGGATGGCGAAATAGAGCTGACCCGGTTCGACGGTTCTCGAGTCGAAACCGATCGACGTAATTGGTTTGTCTGTAGGCCCCGTGATGGAAACTATTTCCGTGTCACGGAGAAGATCGTTTAGCATCAGGATATACTTTTTGTAAAATACAAAAGTATATTATATATGGACATGAAGCAACGATTGTCGACAATATCTATTGACATATTTTCGACAGCTTCATGTGGCGTGAACTTTTGTGCACGAACAGGTCTGAGGTAGAGGGAGTCCTGTTCGGTTTCTGCTATATTCTGAATTGTAATGGCCAAAATTCCCTTGTTTGGAAAGCGGAGTCCCGCGGCACCTCATACAATCCGTGCGTTTGAGAAAATATCAATCTTATTGCCTAACCTTACTTGGATTGATAGTGTGTTTTGTAATAAATAATACTGTTTTTTTTGTGGTCGGTGGTGGATTATTGTTCGAGTAGGGCGTGAATCTGGTCGAGATAGGTACGGTCGTTGGCCAGACGGGGAACTTTGTGTTGCCCTCCGATTTTATTGTGCGAAGCCATCCATCGGTGGAATGTGCCTTGCGGGACGACGGTCAGCTTCGGGGGCATCAGTGTTGTGTTTTTGAATCGTTTGGCATCATAATCAGAGTTAACCCGTTGCAGTGCTGAGTCGAGTTCTTCCGCAAACTGTGCGGTATCGTGCGGAGCCCGAGCAAATTCGACAATCCATTCGTGAGCCCCTTTTGTCCGGTCGTCCATATATATGGGTCCGGCTGTGTATTCTGACACTTCGGCATTTGTTGTCAGGCATGCCGCGAGCATGGCACTTTCAGCATTCTCAATGATGATCTCTTCCCCGAATGCGTTGATGTATAGTTTTGTACGTCCAGTGATTTTGATCTTGTAGGGTACGGTCGAGGTAAACGTCACGGTATCGCCGATCATGTAACGCCATAAACCGTTCACCGAGCTGATAATCATGGCGTAATTGACCCCGCATCGGACATCTTCGAGGGGGATGGCCTTCGACGGATCGTCCAGCGAGTCGACCGGGAGGAATTCATAAAATACACCGTAGTCGAGCATCAGCAGCATATCG